>NZ_JASJVF010000241.1:0-4854 GCF_035019805.1 Cryobacterium sp. 10I1 | reverse complement strand
AGCCAGCCGGACTTCGACTGGCAGAGCCCCTGGGTGCGCGCACAGTTCCGCGACGTGCTGCGCTTCTGGCTCGACCGGCTCGCGCAGGCGGAGAGCCCGTTCGCTGCGGTGCCGGCGGCCGATGTGAGGGACGCGCACTGGGTGCGGCCTGTCCTGGTCGGGGAGGTCGACTATCTCGAGTGGACCTCGGATGGCCGGTTGCGGCATCCGTCGTGGCGGGGCTGGCGCCCGGACAAGGCCGCGGAGGAGGTCGTGCGGGAGGCCTGAGCCTGCGTCGCGGCGCCCTGCGACATTCGGGTGGGGTCCGTAACGCGCCAGGCTAGCGCGGCGGTGCGGTGCGCGGCGGCTTCGGGGTGCGCGGCGGCTTCGGGGTGCGCGGCGGCTTCGGTGTGCGCGGCGGCCTGGGGAACGCCTCGCGCATGTGGTCGGAGGAGAGGTAGTCTCCGACGCCGATCATGATGAGGCTGAACAGGATCTGCTCGCTGACCATCCACAACGGGTACAGGCCCGGGATGGCGGCGAGGACGAGCGTGATCACCGGAAAGATCTTGCTGAACAGGCGCAGCCGGAGGTAGGCCCAGTAGAAGCCCTTCTGCGCCCGCCAGGCGAAGTAGAGCAGGGTGAGCGTCATCGCGAGCACAACGAAGGTGCGCATCCAGACCGAGGTCGGGATCTCGGTGCCGCCGAGGAACAGGACGACAGCGATGACGACCGCGGCCGCGCCGAGGACCAGTTCCGCGGCGAGGAGCCAGAGAATCGCGACGAACGTGCGCCTGGTCCTGGGGTGCCGGCGCATCTCGGGCGCGATGGTGTATTCCACGGACCGACCACCGGCGACCCGGTCGAGCCTGAGGAACAACGGTTCCAGTTTCATGATTCCTCCGGGTGTCAACGGTAGCGGGTCGCACGGGGCCGGTGTCACGGATCGGGTGGAGCGTGCCGGAAGCACGGTGCCGGACGGCCGAACCCGGCGTACGCTTCGGGCATGGACACGGACTATCCCGCATACCAGCGCGTGGCGAGCCCGATCGTGCCGTGGCTTCCCCGGGGCGATTCGCACGCGGTCCCCCGGCCGGCGTCCCGTCCGGTGAGGAGGGCGCGGTAATGGGCGCCCAGGCAGACCGGCTTCGCGCGATGTATTCCGGCGGGCGGGGGAACGCCACGGCGAAGCGCTATGCACGGTTGTGGAACCGGGCGCTGCGCCTCGGAGTGCTGCCGAGACGCTGGGTCTCCCTCGAGGTCATCGGGCGACGCAGCGGACAGGTGACCCGGTTCCCGATCGGGATGGCCGACGTTGACGGCCAGTGGTACCTCGTCTCGATGCTCGGCGAATGCAACTGGGTGCGGAACGTGCGCGCGGCTGGCGGCCGGGCGACGCTCCGCAGGCGCACGGCGCGCCCGGTCTGGCTCGTCGAGGTGCCGGCGGAGGACCGCGCGCCGATCCTGAAACGCTTCGCCGAGAAGGCCCCGGGCGGGCGCCCGCACATTCCCGTGGACCGGCACGAACCCGTTTCGGCATTCGAGGCGATCGCCGCGGACCATCCCGTCTTCCGGGTGCTGACCGCCGTCTGACTGCACCGGGTCAGGCGCGCGACTCCGGCGAGCGGACGTCGGTGGCCGGGCCGCCGGCATCCGCCCCGTCCAGGCGGGCGCGCAGGGCCGGCCAGCTCAGGGCGAAGCCGGGGTGCAACGGCAGTGCGTCGACGAGCTCGGCGGGCACCCAGCGCAGTGCGATGCTCTCACGGTCGCTGATCACGGGCTCGAAGGGTTCGAGGGCGCGTACGACGACCGTCGTATACGACCAGAAGCCGAGATCGAGTACCGAGCTGAACTGCACGCTCACGAGTTCGGCGGGCACGCCGGCCTCCTCGTTCGCCTCGCGGAGCGCGGCTTCGAGGGCGGTCTCGTGTTCATGCCGGGCGCCGCCGGGAAGCCCCCAGGTGTCGCCGTTGTGGCTCCACGCGGCGCGATGCTGCATCAGCACCCCGAGGTCGGCGTGGTGCACGAGCAGCCCGGCGGCCCCGAAGCGTCCCCAGAACCTGCGGCCGTCTGGCGCGAAGACCCACTCGTCGCCGTTTCCCGTCATGAACCAAGCATGCGGCATCCGGCCGCCATTCGGCCCAGAGCGTGCGGTTTTCGCACAGTGCGGTCGGTGCCTGCCCGCTGCGGGGTGGTTCTACAGGGCGACGATGGTGTGCAGCGGGGTGGTGCCGAGGCGGTCGCGGCCGAGGAGTTCGGTGAGCTCGAGCACGACGCCGACGCCCGTCAGTCGATAGCCGGCACGCCGGATGAGCCGGGAGGTGGCCGCGATCGTTCCGCCCGTCGCGAGCACGTCGTCGAGGACGAGCACCCGGGATCCCTCCGGCAGCTGGCCGATCTCGAGTTCGAGGCACGCCGAACCGTATTCGAGGTCGTAGTTCTCCGACAGCACGGAGCCGGGCAGCTTGCCGCCCTTGCGCACGGCGAGCACGGATGCCCCCGCCGCGTATCCCACGGCCGCCGCGAGCAGGAAACCCCGCGCTTCGATTCCTGCGACCGCGTCGAACTGCCCGGCGAACCGCCCGGCGAGTTCGTCGATGAGCGCCCGGAAGGCCACGGCGTCCGCGAAAACGGGGTTGAGGTCCCGGAAGAGGATGCCCGTCTCCGGGAAGTCCTGGTAGGACGCGAGGAGGGCGGTCACATGGTCTGCTGCTGGTGTTGGCACCGGTCAAGCCTAGGTGGTCGAGTGCCCCTGAACCGCTTCGGTCCCCCCGCTCGGGGCTGTGACCCCGGTCGGAGTGCCGCCGTGGTGCGACGCGGTGTCCGTCGTCGTTGCGGACATGGCGTCGGCGATGGCGGTGAGGAAGCGGATAACGGCGTTTCGTTCGGACGGTTCGAGGTCCTCTGCGGCCGCGAACATCCGCTCGTGCACGCCCCCGAGCGCCCGGCGCACCTCCTGATGCGCCGCCGGCGTCGCGAAGATGAGCTGGACCCGTCCGTCCACGGCGTGCGCCTCGCGGCGGATGTGCCCGGTGCGGGTCAGGCGCGCGAGCAGCTTCGACGTCGCGGCAGAGGAGATCCCGAGGTGGGAGGTGAGATCCTTCGGGCTGACCGGGGTCCGGCGGGCCTCGCGCTGGATCAGGTGCCTGATGGCCACGAGGTCGGTCTCGTTCACCGCGAGCTCGGCCCTGGCGCGCTCGCGCATCGCGGCATCCGCGGCCCGGAATGCCCGGAGCGCGGCGAGAACGTCGCGAGCACCGGTGGTCCCGGTCGTCCCGTTGTTCCCCTGGCCGGTCCAGAAGCTCGGCTCCGGCGACGGAGACCGGGGCGGGAAAGTGGCTCGTTCGGACATTCCACCATGCTAGCCTCACGATTAGCTAACTTGGTTAGCAATATCTACGGGTATGGTGGCGGGAAGGGGAGGAATCACATGCAGGCTGTGGACCAGACGGTCGAACTCGTCGTACTGCTCGACGAATCAGGGCGCCCGATCGGCTCGGCGCCCAAGAGCACGATGCACGACGCCGATACCGCCCTTCATCTCGCCTTCTCGGTCTATGTCTTCAACGAACGCGGGGAGGTTCTCGTCACCCGGCGCGCCCTCGGCAAGCGGACCTGGCCGGGAGTCTGGACGAACTCCTTCTGCGGGCATCCCCTCCCGGACGAGTCGCAGCGGCGGGCCATCGCACGGCGCGGCCGGTTTGAGCTCGGCCTCGACCTCGACGAACTGACCGTGGCGCTTCCCCTGTTCCGCTACCGGGCGACGGATGCGAGCGGCATCGTGGAAAACGAGATCTGCCCGGTGTACCGCGCGACGGTGCACACCGACCCCGTGCCGAATCCCGATGAGGTTTCCGAATACGTGTGGACCGACCCCGAAACCCTGCGCGCGAGCGCGCTCTCCAGCCCGTGGGCCTTCAGCCCATGGATGGTGCTCCAACTGAAGGAGTTGAGATTCGATGCCTGAGATCGCCCACATCGAAGTAGAGACCGAACTCCAGCGATACTTCGCGGCGGCCAGGCTGCGAGCGAGCGACTACGGAACGCACTACGTCGCTCTCTGGGACTCGCTCGAGCAGGCCAGCAGTGGCGGCAAGCGGGTGCGTCCCGCGCTCGTGCTCGCCGCGTTCGCCGGACTCGGCGGAACAGAGATGAGCCTGGCGATCCCGGTCGCCGTGAGCTTCGAACTCCTGCACACCGCGTTCGTGATCCACGACGACGTGATCGACCGCGACCTGCACCGTCGCGGCGTCGCGAACGTCGCCGGCAGGTTCACGGAGCGCGCCCTCGCCCATGGCGCCGTCGGGACGCAGACCGGCGCCTGGGCGACTACGGCGGCGATCCTCGCCGGCGACCTCGCCCTGAGCGAGGCGCACCGCGCACTCGCCCTGCTGCCGATCGGCGCCGAGCAGCGCGGCCGGCTCCTCGACCTTCTGGACCGGGCCGTCTTCGTGTCGGCGGCCGGTGAACTCGCGGACGTCACGAACACCGCTTCGAAGACTCCCCTCTCTGTCGAGGAAGTGACCGTGACCCTCGAGCAGAAGACCGCCGTCTACTCCTTCGAGGCTCCCCTGATGGCCGGGGCCGTGCTCGCGGGGGCGAGCGAGGAGGCGATCGTCGCCCTCGGACGGTTCGGCAGGCTCGTCGGCGTCGCCTTCCAGCTCACCGACGATATCCTCGGCGTCTTCGGAGACCCCGCGCGCACAGGGAAGAGCGCACTGACCGACCTGCGCGAGGGCAAGCAGACCGCGCTCGTTGCCTACGCCGGTACGACGGGCGACTGGCCGGCGATCGCACCGTTCGTCGGCAAGGCCGACCTCACCCAGGACGAGGCAGAGGAGGCCAGGGTGCTCCTGCGCAGCTGCGGGGCACTGC
>NZ_JASJVF010000240.1:0-4952 GCF_035019805.1 Cryobacterium sp. 10I1 | reverse complement strand
TTCGGAATAACATCAATCGGCACAAACAGATTCGCATCGTCACGATCCCGACCCCCGTTGGCTACACCAGGGAGACGAAGTGCGCGGCATCCTCACCGAGCTGGTGCGCCATGCCCTCACGGTCGGGTAGCCGGAGGGCCGCATCCCGTGCCGCGGCCGGTGACGCGACCGGCACCGACGGGAGCAGCGTCCCGGCCGAGCGCGGCAGCATCACGGCCGAATTCGCCGCCGTCATTCCGGCCGTGCTCCTCGTGCTGCTGCTCTGCCTCGGCGGGGTGCAGGTCGGCGGTCAGCAGGTCCGGCTGGCGGACGCCGCGGCCCAGGCGGCCCGGTCCCTCGCCCGGGGCGACGGGCTCGACCACGCGACCAGTCTGGCCCGGCAACTCGTGGGCGGCGCGGCCGTCTCAGTGGACCAGCGCGGCGACGCGGTCTGCGCCCGGCTGAGTGCTCCCGCAGAGCTCGGTATCACGGTGACGGCGGGCTCCTGCGCGCTCGGAGGCGCCACGTGACCCGCAACCGCGATCGTGGCTCCGGGTCGGTGCTCGCGGTGGGCATCCTCGGGGCGGTCGTGCTGCTGACCGCGCTCCTGCTCCCGTTCGTCGTGGTGCTCGTCGTCGGCCAGGCCGTGCGGGCGGCGGTGGATGCCGCGGCGCTCGCCGCAGCGGACACGCTGTCGGGACTCGTGGCCGGGGTGCCCTGCGAGGCCGCGGCCGAGATCGCGGCCCTCGACGGGGCATCCGTGGCGCGCTGCACAACGGCCGGCCCGATCGCGAGCGTCACGGTCACCCGGGAATTTCTCGGCTGGAACCTGAGAGCGCGCGCCAGGGCCGGTCCACCGGGTTCGGCGGGTGCACCGGGAGGCGGAGCTTCGCCCGGGAACGATCGGGGCGGAGTGGCCGGCTCAGTCGAAAATGGCCTCGAGGTAGCGGTAGTCGACAGCCGTCGGTCGCTCGGGAAACTCTGTGGAGTCGAACTCCAGGCCGGCGCCGCGGGTATAGAGGTAGCGCTTGCCACCGGACTCCGCGGGAATCTCCAGACGAGGCCGGATATCGCCCGTCTCGAGGAACTCCGTGGTGATCGTCTTGCCTTCGAGGGGGCCGTCCGTAAGCTTCGCGGTGTACGTGCCCGTAGCTGCTGTACCCATGCCTCCATTGTCCTCACCCAGGCGAGGCTGGCAAGCCCCAAAGCCCTTTGTGACGTGTGGCCGATTAGGTGGGCACCATCTTTGTGTGTGTATGGTGTGCCTTGGCCCTTCAACGGGCCGATACCTATAAAGAGGAGTCTGGTGCCAGGCACTAAGAAGCTGGTCATTGTCGAATCGCCGACAAAAATGAAGTCGATCGCCGCGTATCTCGGCGACGGCTACGAGGTCCTGTCCTCGGTCGGCCACATTCGGGACCTGATCGAGCCAAAAAACCTGCCCCCTGAACTGAAGAAGGGGCCCCTCGGCAAGTTCTCCGTCGACGTCGACAACGGCTTCGAGCCGTATTACGTCGTCTCCGACGCGAAGAAGAAGACCGTCGCCGAACTGAAGCGGGCGATGAAGACGGCCGATGAACTCCTGCTCGCAACTGATGAGGACCGCGAAGGAGAGGCCATCGCCTGGCACCTCCTGCAGGTCCTCCAGCCCAAGGTCCCCGTGAAGCGCATGGTGTTCCACGAGATCACCAAGGAAGCGATCCTCAAGGCCAAGGACAACACCCGCGACCTCGACACGGCCCTCGTCGACGCGCAGGAGACCCGGCGCATCCTCGACCGCATCTACGGTTACGAGATTTCCCCCGTGCTCTGGCGCAAGGTCGGCCCCGGCCTCTCCGCCGGCCGCGTGCAGTCCGCTGCGACCCGCCTCGTCGTCGACCGCGAACGCGAACGCCTCGCGTTCGTCTCCGCCGGCTACTGGGACCTCTCGGCCCAGCTCGCGTCCGGTACGGCGCGCGAGGATGCCGCGTTCCAGGCCAAGCTCGTGCGCCTCAACGGCGAACGCATCGCCTCCGGCGGCGATTTCGACGATCTCGGCCGCCTCAAGCCCAAGGTCACGGCGACGACGCTCGACGAGGCATCCGCCCTCGCCCTCGCCGACGCGCTCAAGGAACCGAGCGTCGCGATCACCGTGACCAAGGTCGCCTCCAAGCCGTACCGTCGCAGCCCGGCCGCCCCGTTCACGACGTCGACCCTGCAGCAGGAAGCCGCCCGCAAGCTGCGCTTCACCGCCCGGCAGACCATGAGCGTCGCCCAGTCGCTCTACGAAAACGGCTACATCACCTACATGCGTACCGACTCGCCGTCGCTCTCGCAGCAGGCGATCACCGCGGCCCGCAACCAGGCATCCTCTCTCTACGGCCCCGAAACGGTGCCGGCCCAGCCGCGCCTCTACAAGGGCAAGAGCAAGAACGCGCAGGAGGCCCACGAGGCCATCCGCCCGTCTGGCGATACCTTCCGCACGCCCTCCTCGCTCGCGAACACCATCCGCGGTAACGACTTCCGCCTCTACGACCTGATCTGGAAGCGCACGGTCGCCTCGCAGATGGCCGACGCGACCGGTTCGACCGCGTCCGTCACCATCGCGGCAGGCCCGACCGGCGTCTCGCCGCACCCCGCGGCGTCCGGCGTGCTCGCCGAGTTCTCCGCGAGCGGCACGGTGATCACCTTCCGCGGCTTCATGCTCGCCTACGAGGAATCCCGCGACGAAGAGCGCAACGCGCCCACCGATCCGACCGAGTCCAAGCTGCCGCCGCTCGAAGAGGGCCAGTCGCTGTCCCTGCTCGAGGTCGAGGCCAAGGGCCACGAGACCACCCCGGCCGCCCGGTACACCGAGGCGAGCCTCGTCAAGAAGCTCGAAGAGCTCGGCATCGGCCGCCCGTCGACGTATGCCTCGATCATCTCCACGATCACCGACCGCGGCTACGTCACCCCGCGCGGCCAGTCGCTCGTGCCGAACTGGATCGCCTTCTCCGTGGTGCGCCTGCTCGAGGAATACTTCACCGATCTCGTCGAATACGACTTCACCGCCGAGATGGAAGATGACCTCGACCGCATCGCAGACGGCAAGGCCGACCGCGTCGACTGGCTCAACAGCTTCTACTTCGGCTCCGAGAAGCACCGCGGTCTCCGCCAGGTCGTCGACAACCTCGGGGAGATCGACGCCCGGTCGATCAACTCGATGCCGATCGGTGACGACATCACCCTCCGCATCGGCAAGTACGGCCCCTACCTCGAGGTCATCGACCCTGCCGCCGCAGCGGATGCCCCGCCGCGCCGGGTGAACATCCCGCCGGACCTCGCACCCGACGAACTGACCCCCGCGAAAGCACGTCAGCTCATCGACGCGCCCGTCGTCATCGACCGCGTCATCGGGGTCAACCCGGAGACCGGCAAGAACATCGTCGCCAAGGACGGTCGTTTCGGCCCGTACGTGACCGAGCTCGACCCGGCACCCGCCGAGCCCGCCGTCGTCGAACTCGTCGAGACCCAGACCGAGTCCGCCGGCGAGACCATCGACCCGCTCACCGGTGAAGTGACCCAGCTGGTCGACGCCGGCGCTCCCGCAGCGAAGCCCAAGCGCAAGCCGGCCGCGAAGAAGATCGCCCCCGCCGACAAGCCGCGCACCGCCTCGCTGTTCAAGTCGATGGACCTCGCGACGATCGACCTCGAGACCGCGCTCCGGCTGCTCGCCCTCCCGCGCGTCGTCGGCCTCGACCCCGAAACGCAGACCGAGATCACCGCACAGAACGGCAAGTTCGGCCCGTACCTGAAGAAGGGCGTCGACACCCGCTCGCTCACGAGCGAGGACCAGATCTTCGAGATCGACCTTCCCGGAGCGGTCGAACTGTACAGCGAGCCCAAGTACGGTGCGCGGCGTGCGTCGAGCGCCCTCAAGGAATTCGAGACGCCCGACCCGGACAGCGGCAAGGCGATCAAGATCAAGGACGGCCGATTCGGCGCCTACGTCACCGACGGTGTCACGAATGCGACGATCCCGAAGGCCGAGACGGTCGAAGAGGTCGATTTCGACCGGGCCGTGCAGCTCCTCGCCGACAAGCGCGCCAAGGGACCGGCCGTCAAGAAGGCGCCCGCGAAGAAGGCCCCCGCCAAGAAGCCGGTCGCCAAGAAGCCCGCAGTGAAGAAGCCCGTCGTGAAGAAGGCCACCGCCACGAAGACCACGGTCACGAAGACCACGGTCACCAAGACCGCGGTCCGCAAGCCGGCCGTCACCAAGACCGGGACCTCCACCAAGACCGCGACGACCAGGACTGCAGCGACGAAGACTCCCGCGGGTTCGACCACCCAGTCGTGACCGCAGCAGACGTGACCGGGGCGGCCTCCACCGAGGCCGCCCCGACCGGCCTCTTCATCACCCTCGAGGGCGGCGACGGTTCGGGCAAGTCCACCCAGGCCCGGCTGCTCGCCGAGTGGCTCGGTGAGCAGGGCCGCACGGTGCTGCGCACCCGGGAGCCCGGCGGCACCGTCGTCGGCGTCGAAATCCGCGAGATCGTCCTGCACCACACCGGCGAGGTGTCCCCGCGCGCCGAGGCCCTGCTCTACGCGGCCGATCGCGCCCAGCACATCGCCACTGCCGTGCGTCCGGCGCTCGCCCGCGGGGAAGTGGTGGTCCAGGACCGCTACCTCGACTCATCCGTCGCCTACCAGGGCGCCGGGCGGGTACTCGGCGCCGCGGAGATCCGCGAGCTGTCGCTCTGGGCCGCGGAAGGCCTGCTGCCAGAGCTCACCATCCTGCTCGACCTCGATGAGACCGTCGCGCGCGGCCGGCTCGACGCCGCCAACAAGCGTTTCGACCGCCTCGAGGCCGAGAAGGGCGAGTTCCACCGGCGGGTGCGTGCCGCGTTCCTCGACCTCGCCAGCGCCGAGCCCGACCGTTTCCTGGTCGTGGATGCAGCGAGCCCGGTCGACGAGATCGCCGCCGCCCGGCCGCCCGCCGCTTCGCGATCCTGGCC
>NZ_JASJVF010000239.1:0-4964 GCF_035019805.1 Cryobacterium sp. 10I1 | reverse complement strand
TCCCCGGACTCCCTGTCGCGGTAGCGGGCGAGGGCGGCGAGGAGGTCGAGCGGGGCCGATCCGTCGTCGTCGGCGTGGTCGTTGGCTTCGAAGGCACGGCCGGCCCAGGGCTGCCCGGCGGAGTCGGCAGGGACGCCGGCGCGACCGGGGCCTCCCTGGCCTTCTGGGCCCCCGGGGAGGCCGGTCGATCCGAGATTAACGGCCGGCGACATCCAGGGCCTCACCGAGGGTGAAGGCGCCGGCGTAGAGCGCCTTGCCCACGATCGCGCCCTCGAGTCCGAGCGGGACCAGCTCGCGCAGGGCGACGAGGTCGGCCAGGCTCGAGATGCCGCCGGAGGCGACGACGGGACGGTCGGTGTGCGCGAGCACCTGCCGGAGCAGGTCGAGGTTCGGACCCTGCAGAGTACCGTCCTTGGTGACGTCGGTCACGACGTAACGGGAGCAGCCCGCTTCCTCGAGGCGGGCGAGCACCTCCCAGAGGTCGCCGCCTTCCTTCGTCCAACCGCGGGCGGCAAGGGTCGTGCCGCGCACGTCCAGGCCGACGGCGACCTGGTCACCGTGTTCGGCGATCACGCGGGCAGCCCAGTCCGGGTTCTCCAGGGCCGCCGTGCCGAGGTTGATCCGGCTGACGCCCGCGCCGAGCGCCGCCTGCAGGGAGGCGTCGTCGCGGATCCCGCCGGACAGTTCGATCTTGACTCCGGAGACCTCGCGGATGACCCGGCTGATCACGTCGGTGTTCGTGCCGCGCCCGAAGGCCGCGTCGAGATCGACGAGGTGGATCCACTCGGCGCCCTGCCTCGCCCAGTCGAGGGCGGCGTCGACGGGGTCGCCGTAGTTGGTCTCGGTCCCGGCCTCGCCCTGGGTGAGGCGCACGGCCTTGCCGTCTGCGACGTCGACAGCCGGGAGCAGGACGAGGCGGGGGGTGGTTTCAGTCACGGTAGTCCTCAGATCAGGGATGGGTGCGGCCGGGCCGCCGAACAAAAGCGAGAGGGGACGGTCAGTCCCGCAGGGTACCGATCCAGTTCTTCAGCAGGCGGATGCCGGCCTCGCCCGATTTCTCCGGGTGGAACTGGGTCGCGGAGAGCGGTCCGTTCTCGACAGCGGCGAGGAACGGTCCGCCGTGTTCCGCCCAGGTGAGCCGGGGCCGCGGGAACGGCGGCGTGACCTCGAGCGTCCACTCCTGGGCGGCGAAGGAGTGCACGAAGTAGAACCGCTCGTCCTCGATGCCGGCGAAGAGGCGCGAGTCCGGGTCGGGGGTGACGGTGTTCCAGCCCATGTGCGGCAGGATCTTGGCGGGCAGCTGGGCGACGGTGCCGGGCCATTCGCCGAGTCCCTCGGTGTCCGAGCCGCGTTCGACGCCGTGCTCGAACAGGACCTGCATGCCGACGCAGATGCCGAGCACCGGCCGTCCCCCGGCGATGCGGCGGTCGACGATCTCGTCGCCGCGCACGGCGGTGAGGGCGCTCATCACGGCGCTGAACGCTCCGACGCCGGGCACGACGAGGCCGGAAGCCTCGAGGGCGGTGCGGCGGTCGCTCGTCAGGGTCACGTCGGCGCCGGCGAGTTCGAGGGCTTTGACGGCCGAGTGCACGTTGCCGGTGCCGTAGTCGAAGACGACGACGCTCGTCACAGGGCGCCCTTGGTCGAGGGGATGCCGGAGACGAGCGGGTCGTAGGCCTTGGCCTGACGGAAGGCGCGGGCGAAGGCCTTGAATTCGGCCTCGGCGATGTGGTGCGGGTCACGGCCGCCGAGCACGGTGACGTGCACGGTGAGGGCCGCGTTGAATGCGATCGCCTCGAAGACGTGGCGCACCATCGAGCCGGTGAAGTGTCCGCCGATGAGGTGGAACTCGAAGCCGG
The DNA here is from genome assembly GCF_035019805.1 of Cryobacterium sp. 10I1. NCBI lineage: Bacteria > Bacillati > Actinomycetota > Actinomycetes > Micrococcales > Microbacteriaceae > Cryobacterium > Cryobacterium sp. 10I1. The sequence continues at coordinate 3,105 of NZ_JASJVF010000239.1, read as the reverse complement.
CAGGCTCCCCGGTGTGCACGAGGTACGGGCGGCCGGAGATGTCGACGACAGCCTGGGCGAGGGCGTCGTCGAGGGGCACGAGCGCGTCGCCGTAGCGGGAGATGCCGGACTTGTCTCCGAGCGCCTGCCGGATGGCGAGTCCGAGCACGATGGCGACGTCTTCGACGGTGTGGTGCACGTCGATCTCGATGTCCCCCGACGCGCGCACGGTGAGGTCGGTCAGCGAGTGCTTGGCGAACGCGGTGAGCATGTGGTCGTAGAACGGCACCGAGGTGTGGATGTCGGAGACGCCGGTGCCGTCGAGGTTGATCGTCAGGTCGATGCTCGACTCGCTCGTCTCCCGCTGCAGGTGCGCGATGCGGGCCTGTGCGGTCGATGACTGTGCGGCCGGTGACTGTGAGCTCATGCGGCTAGTTTATTGGCCCGGGCGGTTACGCGTGGCCCAGTGCTTCGAGGGCGTCGAGGAATACGCTCGTCTCGCGCTCGGTGCCGGCCGTGACCCGCAGGTGGCCGGGGATCCCGACGTCGCGCACGAGGATGCCCTCGGCGAGCAGCGCCTCGAAGGTTCCGCGCGGGTCGGAGACCCCGCCGAACAGCACGAAATTGCTCCAGCTCCGCAAGGGGCGGTAGCCCAGCCGGTGCAGCTCGGTGACGAGGCGGTCGCGCTGGCCGCGGATGTCGTCGACCATGCGCAGCATCTCCGGCGTGTGCGCGAAAGCGGCGACGGCCGCGGCCTGGGTCAGCGCGGAGAGGTGGTACGGCAGGCGCACGAGCCGCAGCGCATCCGTCACGGCCGGGTCGGCGGCGAGGTAGCCCACCCGGGCCCCGGCGAATGCGAAGGCCTTGCTCATCGTGCGGGAGACCAGCAGGCGTTCCCTGCCGGGCAGCAGGGTGAGAGCGGATGCCGTTCCCACCGGAGCGAATTCGGCGTAGGCCTCGTCGACGACCACGATGCCGTCACAGGCGTCGTAGACGGCGGCGATCACGTCGAGAGAGAGCGGGGTGCCGGTCGGGTTGTTCGGGGAGCACAGGAAGACGAGGTCGGGATTGACCCGGTTGACCCAGTCGACGGCGCGTTCCGGGGTGAGTTCGAAGTCGGCGTCGCGGTCACCGGCGACCCAGCGGGTTCCGGTTCCCGAGGCGAGCAACGGGTACATCGAATAGGTGGGGGCGAAACCGAGGAGGGTGCGTCCCGGCCCGCCGAAGGCCTGCAGCACCTGCTGGAGAACCTCGTTGGAGCCGTTGGCCGCCCAGATGTTCTGACGGGTGAGACCGTGTCCGAGGTAGCGGGCCATCGCCTCGCGCAGTTCCGTGAATTCCCGGTCCGGGTACCGGTTGATCCCCCGGATAGCGGCGGCCAGTGCTGCGGCGATGTCGACGGCCACGTCCTCGGGGATGCCGTGGGTGTTCTCATTCACGTTGAGCGCGACCGGCACGTGCAGCTGCGGCGCCCCATAGGGAGTGAGCCCGCGAAGATTGTCGCGGAGAGGCAGGTCGTTGAGACTGGTCACTCCCCCCATGTTACCGATGGGCCTCAGCACCGGCGGGTCATATTGCCCGTGGTTCAGTATTTGGCTTGCTCAGTACTCCGGTGGTTCAGTATCCGGCTTGCTCACTGTCCGGCTTGCTCAGTATCCGGCTTGCTCAGTATTCGGCAGGGAGAGCCAAGCGCTGGCCCGGCTGCACGCTCTCGGAGGGCAGCTGGTTCAGGTTGACGATCTCGGCGATGACCTCGCGCGGATCGGCAGAAGGGGCGATGCGCTCGGCAAGCTGCCACAACGACTGGCCCGACTGGATCGTGACGTAGTCGAAGGTCGTCGCACTTCCACCCGCGTCGGCGCTCATGCCGCTGCCGCTCAAGGTGCTGCCGTCTGCGGCGGCGAGGCCGCCGTTGAGGGCGAGGGCAAGCGCGCCGACGACGAGGGGGACGCCGGCGATCGCGGTCAGCACGGCACGACCGCGCCGGGTGATGCGCAGCCGGGTGTGCGCCCCCGGGACCAGCTCGATTGTTGTGCTCATGTCTGCCTCCTGTGTATTCGTATCCGGCTCTCGGCCGGGAGAGCCGGATACGAAGCTATGTTCCGAATATATATTCGATTGTTCGAACAATCAAGACTTTCTCCGGTTATTATTGGGGTGAAGTACACGACACACTCGAATGAATGTCTGCACTTCGCCCCAGGCTGGTTACAGTTTCGATTGACTGGTGTGAACTCAACCAGCGACCACTGACATTCGGATACGGTCGCCTCACGGCATCCACCGGGGCGACCGCCCGCCACCGCCCACCGCCACCGACAGGAGCGACATCGTGACCCAGGACAGCGTGACCCCGGACAGCGTGACCCCGTTCGCCGGCAGTTCCCCCGAGCGCGGCGGAACACGTCGGAGGAAGAGCCTCAGCGACAAGCAGCGCGCGATCATGGACGTGATCCAGCGCTCTGTCGGCCAGCGCGGCTATCCGCCGAGCATGCGGGAGATCGGTGACGCCGTGGGCCTGTCGTCGCTGTCGAGCGTCACCCACCAGCTCAACCAGCTCCAGCTGAGCGGCTACCTGCGCAGGGACCCGAACCGGCCCCGGGCGCTCGAGGTCCTGATCGAGCTGCCGCAGTCGCCGGAGGACACCGCGGCCGGCGCCGCCGAGAACTTCCAGCAGGGTACCCCGGTGGGCGACGCGGCAATGGTGCCGCTCGTCGGGCGGATCGCGGCCGGTGTTCCGATCATGGCCGACCAGCAGGTCGACGAGATCTTCCCGCTCCCGCGCCAGCTCGTCGGCAAGGGCGAGCTGTTCATGCTCAAGGTCGTCGGCGAATCGATGATCGACGCCGCGATCATGGACGGCGACTGGGTCGTCGTCCGCCAGCAGAAGACCGCGGAGAACGGCGAGATCGTCGCCGCGATGCTCGATGGCGAGGCGACGGTGAAGGTCTTCCGGCAGCGTGACGGCCACACCTGGCTGCTGCCGAGGAACACCAACTTCGAGCCGATCCTCGGTGACCACGCCGAGATCCTCGGCAAGATCGTCGCCGTCCTGCGTTCCCTGTAGCTCCCTGTAGATCCCCCGTGCGCGCCAACTGCGCCGCTTCGCGCCAGGCAAGCCTGGCG
>NZ_JASJVF010000238.1:0-5053 GCF_035019805.1 Cryobacterium sp. 10I1 | reverse complement strand
GTAATTGATCGGCGGCAGGATCATGTCGCCGACCCTGGTCGGTTTGACCGCTGTCCCCTTGGCGCCGTCGACGCCGGGCGTGACGAGGCCGAGCAGTCCGGGAATGGAGAAACCGTAGACATCCGCGTCGACGACGCCGACCTTGAGGCCGCGGCCGGAGAGCGCGACGGCGAGGTTCGCCGTGATCGTCGACTTGCCGACGCCGCCCTTGCCGCTCGTCACGAGGTAGACCCGGGTGAGGGAACCCGCACCGAACTGCGTCGTGCGCGCGGCCGCGCCGCCGCGGAGTTTCTCGGTCATCGTGCGGCGCTGCTCACGGGTCATCACGCCGACCGACACGGTCACGTGTCCTGGACCGGCGACGGACTCTGCCGTCTCGAGCACGTCCCGTTCGATCTGGCGTGCGGCGGGGCATCCGGCGATCGTGAGCAGCAGGTCGACGGTGGTGTGCCCGTTCCCGGTGTGCACCCCGGCGACCATGCCGAGCTCGGTGATCGGCTTGCGGATCTCCGGGTCGATCACCCGGGAGAGCGCAGCGCCGACCCTGGCGTCGATCCCGGCGGGGTCGGCGGTTGCCGTACCCGGTGCCAGGGGCGAGTCAGCGGCCAATCGGGGGTCGCTCCTCGATGGTCCTGGCGGATGCCGGGGGTGAGGCGGGCGTTGCCGGTGCGGCTGATGGTGCGGGTACGGCTGACGCAGCTGGTGCGGTTGTGGGTTCGACGCCCCGTGCCGTCGCCTGCGCCGTGGCGGTTGCCCTGTCCTGGCCTGCCTCGCGGTCGTGGTCGTGGTCGTGGTCGATTTCCCGCTCGCGGTCGCCCTTGCGGGAGCGTTTGCGGCTGCGCTTCTCCTCGTCCTCACGCTGTTCGAGGTTCTCGAGCAGGGCGCGGAGTTCGCTGCGGAGGAAGTCGCGGGAGGCGAGGTCCTTCATGCCGAGGCGGAGGGCGACGACCTCGCGGGCGAGGTACTCGGTGTCGGCGAGGTTGCGTTCGGCGCGCTGCCGGTCCTGTTCGAACTGGACCCTGTCGCGGTCGTCCTGACGGTTCTGCGCGAGCAGGATCATCGGGGCGGCATAGGAGGCCTGCATCGAGAGCACGAGGGTGAGTGCGATGAAGCCGAGCGCGACGGAGTCGAAGCGCCATGCGACGGGGGCGAGGGTGTTCCAGCCCATCCAGAAGAGAACGAAAAGCGTGAGCCCGAGCAGGAACCACGGGGTGCCCATGCCGCGGGCGATGGCCTCTGTCAGCCGGCCGAAACGGTCGCTCGACGGCCGGTCGCGGTTGCGATTGCGGTTCCTGGTTCGCGACAGGGGAGCGACGCGCAGGCCCTTGGGCGAGTCGAGGCGTTGATCCGAGCGATCACTTCGGGCCATTGCCGGTCCTCCGTCCGTGTGGCAGCGGGATACTTCCCGTCTTCAGCTCGCTGCGGGCGGCTGCCCGGCGGCGTACATCGTCATTGCCGTCGTGACTTCGCCAGTCGTCTGGCAACAGGTAGTCGAGGACATCGTCAATTGTCACCACCCCGACGAGTCGGTGGTTGTCGTCGACAACGGGAACGGAGACGAGGTCGTAGCTCGCGAGGATCCGGGTGACCTCCGCGGCCGAGGTGTCTGCGGTGACGGGGTCGAGACCCTGGTCGAGCAGCGTGCCGAGGCGCTCGTGCGGCGGGTAGCGCAGCATCCGCTGGAAATGCACCATGCCGAGGAAACGGCCGGTCGGCGGCTCGTACGGCGGGAGGGTGACGCAGATCGCAGCTCCGAGCGCTGGCGCGAGGTCGTGGCGGCGGATCAGGGCGAGGCCCTCTGCGACGGTCGCGTCGGCGGAGACGATGATGGGCTCCGTCGTCATCAGGCCACCGGCCGTGTCCGGCGCGTAGGTGAGCAGGAAGCGCACGTCGTCGGCTTCCTCCGGCTCCATCAGGTCGAGCAGCTGCTCGCCGTGTTCCTCAGGCAGCTGGGCGATGAGGTCGGCTGCGTCGTCCGGTTGCATGTGGTCGAGCACGTCGGCGGCGCGGGCGTCGCCGAGCCGGGTGAGGATGGCGACCTGTTCGGTCTCCGGCATCTCCTCGAGGACGTCGGCGAGGCGGCCGTCGGGAAGCTCGCTCGCGACCTCGTGCATGCGCTCGGGCGGAAGGTCGAGCATCGTGTTGGCGAGGTCGGCGGGCTTGAGGTCGGAATAGGTCGCGATGAGCTGCTCGGCGGACTGGGCCTGGCCGACGGTGGTCTTCTCGCGGACGTCGCTCCAGGTGGCGAACGTCGTCGCGCCCTTCGCGAAGAGGGACACGCTCGCCTTGGGACGGCGGACGAAGAGCTGGGCGATCTCCCAGGCTCCCTGCTTGGTCTCCTCGATCGACACGTCCTCGACGGTCGCCTCGCCGGAGCCGTCGTTGAAGATGACCTCGCGGCCCAGGAGCTCGGCAATGACGCGGACCTCGCCGCCGCGCTGTTCGAAGCGGCGCACGTTGATCAGGCCGGTCGTGATGATCTGGCCGGAGCCGATGCTCGTTACCCGGCTCATCGACACGAAGACGCGGCGCTTGCCCGGGATTTCCACAATGAGTCCGACCGCGAGGGGCGGATCGTCTTTTCGGTAGACCACGAGCACGTCACGGACCTTGCCGACGCGGTCGCCCGCGGGGTCGAAGACGGAACACCCGGCCAATCGGGCGACGAAGACTCTGGTGGCAGTCACGTTACAAATGTAGGCCACCTGCGGCCCTTCGGCGTGCTGTGGAAGAATGGCGGCATGAGCAATCAGAACCCTTTTGGCAATCGCGGTCCGGCCCTGTTCCCCGTTTTACCCAAGGGCGAGGTGCTCGCGACCTATGAGACGTATGCCGAGGCGCAGGCCGCAGTCGACACCCTGGCGAAGGCTGATTTCCCGGTCAAGCAGCTCTCAATCGTCGGCAACGACCTCAAGACCGTCGAGCGAGTCACCGGGAAATTGACCTGGGGACGCGTCGCCCTCGCCGGTGCGGCCTCCGGCGCCTGGCTCGGAATCTTCTTCGGCCTGTTGTTCTTCATCTTCTCGCCGACCGGGGCTGGACTGCCCTTCGTCCTCGCTGCGGTGCTGATGGGCGCCGGATTCGGGATGCTGTTCGGTGTTGTGAGCTACGCGCTCAACCGCAGGCGCCGTGACTTCACCTCGACGATGCAGGTGATGGCGAGCAACTACCAGATCATCGTCGAGGCCGCGCTCGTGAACAAGGCGCGCAACCTCCTGCACGGCACAGTGGAACCCGTCGCGGTCAGGTCCGTCGATCCGGAGCCTGCCCAGCCGGAGCCCACGGCCCCGGCGGCCCGTCCGGACCAGCCTGCCCCGCCGTACGGCCAGTTCGCCCCTCCGGCGGTCACGCCCGCCCCGGAAGCCTCGCCCACCGCATCCACCGACTAGCCGCAGCTCCACAGCCCACGCAGGCTCGCGAAGGCGGGTGAATCGTCGGTTTGACCTCGTGAGAACGACGATTCACCCGCTTTCGCGGCGGGTGAGGCGGGTCAGGCGGTGAGAGAGGCGATCCAGGCCTCGACGTCGTCGGCGGTGCGGGGGATGCCGACGGACAGGTTTTCGGCGCCCGTCGCCGTGATCAGCACGTCGTCCTCGATGCGGACACCGATGCCGCGGAACTCGAACGGCACGGTGAGGTCGTCCGGCTGGAAGTACAGGCCCGGTTCGATCGTGAAGATCATCCCGGCCTCGATCACGCCGTCCAGGTACATGTCGCGCCTGGCCTGGGCGCAGTCGTGCACGTCGATGCCGAGGTGATGGCTCGTGCCGTGCACCATGTACCGGCGGTGCTGCCCGTTCTCCGGCTTGAGCGCCTCCTCGGCGGTGACAGGGAGCATGCCCCACTCCGCGGTCCGGCGGGCGATGACCGCCATGGCTGCGGCGTGCACCTCACGGAAGATCGCGCCGGGCCTGGCCACGGCGAACGCGGCATCCGCTGCCTCGCGCACGGCCTCATACACGCGACGCTGCACGGGGGAGAAGGTGCCGTCGACGGGGAGGGTGCGGGTGACGTCAGCGGTGTAATAGCTGTCGACCTCGATACCCGCATCGAGCAGGATCAGGTCGCCCGGGTTGAGCGGGCCGTCGTTGCGAGTCCAGTGCAGGATGCACGCGTGCGGGCCGGAGGCCGCGATCGTGTCGTACCCGACCGCGTTCCCGTCGGAGCGGGCGCGGGTGTTGAAGACGCCCTCGACGAGGCGTTCGCCGCGTTCGTGGGCGCTCGACCGGGGCAGGTCGCGAATGACGTCCTCGAAGCCCCGCCCGGTGGCCGCGATCGCGAGGCGCATCTGGGCGATCTCGTAGGAGTCCTTCACGAGGCGCAGCTCGGACAGGTCGCGGGCGAAACGGTCGTCCGTTTCGTGCTCGCCGTTGACCTCGAGGCTGAACGGAGTGTTCGTGGCGTTGTCGCCGAGCACCTTGTCCGCGGCGAAGCGGAGGCGGCCCTCGTCGACGGCCACGGTGAACGCCGGGTCTGCCTCGCGGATGACGAGCGTCTCGGAGTCGACGACCGTGAGCACAGAGTCGAGGTCGGCGATCCCGCGCACGGTGATGGCGAGGTCGCTCGCCACCTGGGCGATGGAGGGGCGCGGGCCGATCCAGAACTCGCCGATGTCCGCGTTGGCGTAGAACTCGTCGGAGTCGCGTCCGGCGCGCTCACGGAAGTACAGCGTCGCGTCGTGCCCGGTCGTCGTCGGCTCGAGCACGAGCACGGCTCCGGGCTCGGCGTCGCTGCCCCAGCCGGTGAGGTGCGAGAAGGCGGAGTGGGCGCGGAAGGCGTAGTCGGTGTCGTTCGAGCGCTGCTTGAGGCGGCCGGCCGGAACGATGAGGCGCTGCCCCGGGTACATCGCGGACACGCGAGCACGCCGTGCCGCTGCGAACGGCGCCTGCTCGCGGGCCGGCGGAAGCGTGTCGACGCGCTCGGCCCAGCCGCTGGAGATGTAGGACTTGAAGCCGTCCGACCCCGGCGTCGTCGAACGGTTCTCGTTCGGGCGGGGCTTGGCGGTGACGGTGGGCACGGTTTCGGTGGAATTGGCCATGGCCCCATTGTCCCA
>NZ_JASJVF010000237.1:0-5054 GCF_035019805.1 Cryobacterium sp. 10I1 | reverse complement strand
CCCCCAAGCCCACCGGCACCTTCACCCCCATCCCCACGATCAACGTCCCGGCGCTCAGCCGCCAGCTGCTCGGCAGCTGGCCGGAGATCCGGATCGAGGCCCGCAAGCTCACCGCACGCCCCGAGCTCCAGGGCGTCCCCGGCCTGTCGATGGCCGAGCACCGGCTGCGCGTGCTCGAGCAGTTGAGACTACTCGCCGTCGAAGGCCACGTGCACCGTGCCTTCCCGGTGCACCTCGGCGGCGAAGACAACCACGGCGGCAACATCGCCGGGTTCGAAGAGCTCGTCACCGCCGACCCGAGCCTGCAGATCAAGGCCGGCGTGCAGTGGGGCCTCTTCGGCTCCGCCGTGATGCACCTCGGCACCCGCAAGCACCACGACGCCTACCTGCCCGGCATCATGAGCCTCGCCACCCCCGGCGTCTTCGCGATGACCGAAACCGGCCACGGCTCCGACGTCGCGAGCATCGCCACCACGGCGACCTACGACGCCGAGACCCAGGAATTCGTCGTGCACACCCCGTTCCGCGCGGCCTGGAAGGACTACCTCGGCAACGCCGCGAACGACGGCATCGCGGCCGTGCTCTTCGCCCAGCTCATCACGGGCGGCGTGAACCACGGCGTGCACGCCTTCTGGATGCCCCTCCGCGACGAGACCGGTGCGTTCCTGCCCGGCGTCAGCGGCGAGGACGACGGCCTCAAGGGCGGCCTCAACGGCATCGACAACGGTCGGCTCGCCTTCGACAACGTCCGCATCCCCCGCGAGAACCTGCTCAACCGCTACGGCGATGTCGCCGAAGACGGCACGTACTCGAGCGCCATTTCCAGCCCCGGCCGCCGGTTCTTCACGATGCTCGGAACCCTTGTGCAGGGCCGGGTGTCCCTCGACGGGGCCGCGACCCAGGCATCCGCCATGGCCCTCACCATCGCCGTCACATACGGCAGCCAGCGCCGCCAGTTCACGGCCGGCGGCGAGGCCGAACAGGTCATTCTCGACTACCAGCGCCACCAGCGCCGGCTGCTGCCGCGCATCGCGACGACGTACGCGCAGACCTTCGCCCACGACGAGTTCCTGGTCGCGTTCGACAAGGTCTTCAGCGGCATCGCAGACACGGATGCCGACCGCCAGGACCTGGAAACCCTCGCCGCAGCCCTCAAGCCGCTGTCGACCTGGGCAGCACTGGACACCATCCAGGAGGCCAGGGAGGCCTGCGGCGGCGCCGGCTTCCTCGCCGAGAACCGCCTCGTCGGCCTCCGCGCCGACCTCGACGTCTACGCGACGTTCGAGGGCGACAACACCGTCCTGCTCCAGCTCGTCGCCAAGCGGCTCCTCACCGACTTCAGCCGCAAGTTCGCCGACGCCGGCAGCGGGGTCCTCGCCCGCTATGTCGTGCAGCAGGCCACCGACCGTGCCCTGCACAACACCGGCCTCCGCACTCTCGGCCAGGCCGTCGCCGACTTCGGTTCGACAGCGCGCTCTGTCGGCCAGCTCCGGGAGACGAACGTGCAGCGGGAGCTGCTCACCGACCGGGTCGAGACCATGATCCGCGACATCGCCGGCAAGCTCCGCCCGGCGAGCAAGCTCTCTCCGCAGCAGTCCGCCGACGTGTTCAACGCGCACCAGGACGAACTCATCGAGGCGGCCCGCGCGCACGGCGAGCTCCTCCAGTGGGAGGCATTCACCCGGGCCGTCGAGCACACGACGGATGCCGGCAACAAGCAGGTCCTGACCTGGCTGCGCGACCTGTTCGGGCTCGGACTCGTCGAGAAGCACCTCGCCTGGTACCTGATCAACGGACGCCTGTCCGCCCAGCGCGCCCAGTCGGTCACGGCGTACATCGACCGGATCATCGCCCGCCTGCGCCCCTTCGCCCAGGACCTCGTGGACTCCTTCGGGTACAGCCCCGAGCACCTGCGCGCGAAGATCGCCTCCGGAGCGGAGCAGGAACGCCAGGACGAGGCCCGCGACTATTACACCGCGCTGCGCGCCTCCGGCAACGCCCCGGCAGACGAGAAGGCGCCGCGCAAGAAGTAGCGGCCTGCGCAAACCGGCGCGAGGGCGGGCATCCGTCGTACCGGGGTACTACGCGCCGCGGCCGGTAAGCATCCGTTCGACCGATGTGCCCCGTGAGGCGCCCTGCGTATCGTGAATGCGGGGCCGACGTCCACCGACGCCTGGCCCCGCCAACGATGCGAATGAGGAGACGGATGATTCAGGCACAGTCCCTGACCAAACGCTACGGAAGCAAGGTCGCGGTCGACGCGATCGACTTCACCATCCAGCCCGGAACCGTGACCGGCCTGCTGGGCCCGAACGGCGCAGGCAAGACCACGACGATGCGGATGATCGTCGGCCTCGACCGGCCGGACTCCGGCTCGGTCCTCGTCAACGGCCAGCGCTACCAGGACCTCCGTGCCCCGCTCCGCGAGGTCGGGGTGCTGCTCGACGCGAAGGCGATCCACACGGGCCGCTCGGCGCGCAACCACCTGCTCGCGATGGCCGCGACCCACAACATCCCGAAGAGCCGCGTCGACGACGTGATCGAGCTCACCGGACTCACCTCCGTCGCCCGCAAGCGCGTCGGAGGCTACTCCCTCGGCATGGGACAGCGCCTCGGCATCGCCGCGGCCCTCCTCGGAGACCCGGGCATCCTGATCCTCGACGAACCCGTCAACGGGCTCGACCCCGAGGGCGTGCAGTGGGTGCGCAAGCTGATGCGGCACCTCGCCGGCGAAGGCCGCACCGTGCTGCTCTCCTCACACCTGATGAGTGAGATGGCGCTCACCGCCGACCACATCATCATGCTCGGCCGAGGCCGGGTCATCGCCGACGCCCCCGTCGCCGAGATCATCGGCCAGGCCGGCGGAGCGACCGTCCGCGTGCGCAGCCCGCACGCGACCCGACTCGCCACCCTGCTCGCGCAGGCCGAGGTCACCGTCGTGAACCTCGAACAGGACGTGCTCCAGATCACCGGGATCACGGCCGCCGAGATCGGCGACCAGGCCGCAGCCGCCGGCATCGTGCTGCACGAACTCACGAGCGTCAGCGCCTCCCTCGAGGACGCGTACATGTCCCTCACCCGGAACGAGGTCGAGTACCGCACCGGCGGCACCGGCGACGAGGAATTCGACGACGACGATTCCGACACGACAGACGCCGCAACGGATGCCTCCGCGAACGACGATCCGGACCCGCGCGAGACCGAACTGCAGGAGGCAGCACGATGAGCACCCCCACGATCCTGGTTGCCGGTACCCCGGAAGCCCTCGCCGACATCGGCACGGAATTCGTGCCCGCGACGACACCGGCCGGTCCGCACCTCAGCGCGCTCGGCATCATCCGCTCGGAGTGGATCAAGCTCAGCACCGTTCGCTCGACGATCTGGTGCTTCGCGGTGCTCCTCGTCGTGTCGATGGGGCTCGCCGCGATCATGTCGCTCGCGCTCGACCTCACCGGGACCGACATCACGACGGTTCCGGGCACCGACCAGGCCCGGTTCGTGGCGCAGGCCTCGACCTTCGGCGTGTTCTTCGGCCAGCTCATCGTCGCTGTGCTCGGCGCGCTCGCCGTCACCGGCGAGTTCACGACGGGCATGGTCCGCTCGACCCTGACCGCGGTGCCGAAGCGCCTGCCGGCCCTGTGGGCCAAGGCCCTCGTGCTGTTCGTCGCGACCTTCGTCGCCGGCCTCGTCAGTAACATCGCGGCCTACGTCGTCACGGTCTCGATCGTCTCCGGCCAGGGCCTGCACGCGAGCCTCTTCGCCCCGGAGGTCATCCTCCCCGTGCTCGGTGGTTCGCTGTACCTGGCCCTCGTCGCGGTCTTCGCACTCGGCATCGGCACGATCGTGCGGAGCGGGGCCGGCAGCATTGCCGTCGCGCTCGGCGTGATCCTGCTGCTCCCGGTCGTACTCCAGATGATCCCGGCCACGTGGGCGAGCGACGTGCTCCCGTACCTGATCTCGTCAGCGGGTATCAGCATGTTCGGCCTCATGCAGTTCGCCAAGGTGCCACTCGACTGGTCGGTCGACCTGATCATCGTCCTCGTCTGGGTTGTCGTGAGCCTCGGCACCGCCGCGGTGCTGCTGAAGCGCCGCGACGCGTAACCGGGCGGCAATGAACAGGACCGAGCAGGCAGGGCCGGCTGCCGGCACCGACCGGTGACCGGCATCCGCCCAGTTCGCAGCAAGTAGAGTCCCAAGCATGACCTCCACCAGTCCCAGCCCCGCCGCGACCCCCCTCGCGGACGGGGCTGGCCTGCGTTTGCCGACGCCTCCGGGGGTCACCCGCCGGTTCTGGGCGCGGCACCCCTGGTTCGTCGATTCCCTCGTCGCGGCCGTCTACCTCGTCCCGACCGCGATCGTGCTCCTGGTCGACGCGACCCGTCCGGGCGGCGGACCCGCCCCGGTCGCCATCGTCTCGGCGCTGCTCCTCACCGCGCTGATTGCCGGAGCGTTGCTCTTCCGCAGGCACGCCCCGCTGCTCGCCCTCGCCATTTCCTGCACGGCGCTGCTCCCGTCGTTCCCGAACCACGGCCAGGGCGACACCCTGCCCGTGATGATCGCCCTCTATGCGGTCGCCGTGTACCGCAACGTGCGCAGCGCCTGGATCGGCCTCGCGGCCGCGGTCGGCATCTCCACCCTCGGTGCCTATTTCGGCTCGGGCAACCCCTTCATCTCCTGGGTGAGCGTCGCCTCGCAGGACGCGGTCCTGCTCATCGTGGCGACCGTGATCGGCGTGAGCGTGGGCGACCGGATGCGCTACGTCGCCTCCCTCGTCAGCCTCGCCGCCCAGCTCGCCCACGACCGCGACCGGCAGGCCCAGCTCGCTCGCAGCTCCGAACGCGCCCGGATCGCCCGCGAACTGCACGACATCGTCGCCCACAGTCTCTCGGTCATGGTCGCGCTCGCCGACGGCGCGGATGCCCTCGCGGTCCGCGACCCCGAACGCTCCCGCGCCGCGATGCGTGAGGTCGCCTCCACCGGCCGCGGCTCGATGGCCGAGATGCGCAGGCTCCTCGGCGTGCTCGGCGACGACGACGAGACGGCGGATGCCGCGG
>NZ_JASJVF010000236.1:0-5114 GCF_035019805.1 Cryobacterium sp. 10I1 | reverse complement strand
GACCGGGGCGTACCGGCGCAGGCAGCGGATGCCGCGGCATCCGCCCCCGATGCCCCGGACGCGAGCGCTGCGCCGCTCGAGACCACGTCAGCAGCCGTGACCGACCAGGCAGCCGTGACCGACCCGGCCCCGACAGCAGCCCCGCGCCCCCAGGCGCCCGCGCGCCGGGACCCCACGATCGCTCCCGTCGCCCTGATCTGCGTCATCGCAGCCCTGATCATGATCGGTCACTACTCCTTCTACACGTACATCGCGCCGTTCCTGATCGACGGCCTCGGGGTCGATCCGTCCGCGATCGCTCCGTTCCTCTTCGCCTACGGGATCGCCGGTGCCGTCGGACTGCTCCTCAGCGGCACGGTGTTCGCCGCCCGGCCCCAGCTCGGCATCGTGCTCGGCCTCGTCGTGAGTGCGGTCAGCGTCTCGGCGCTGAGCATCTGGAGCGGCATGCTCCCGGTCGCCATCGTCGCGTTCCTGCTTTGGGGCATCGCGTTCGGAGCGCTCCCCGCCCTCCTGCAGACCCGGCTGATGCACACCGCCTCCCGTCGCATCCGCGACACCGCGAGCGCTTTCTACACGACCGCGTTCAACACCGGGATCGGCGGCGGCGCCCTCCTCGGAGGGATCCTCCTCGAACGCTCGGGCATCACGTCAGTGCCGTTCGTCTACGTCGGGATCCTCGTCGCCGCGCTCGTGCTCGTGCTGGTGAGCCAGCTGGTGATCCGCCGCCGCTCGGCCGCGTAGCGCGGCATGCGGTGCCGCGTGCCTAGCCATGTGCGTAGCCGCGTGCGTCCCGCCGTGTGCCTCCGCGTGCGTCCCGCCGTGCGTCGACGCGAGCGCACCGCTGTGCGCTCCCGCATGCACTCCTGCGAGCGGATGCGCCGACTCGCGCACCCGGCGCACGGATGCCTCGAGGGCCGTCACGGCGACCGTGGTGGCGGGAGGCGGCGGCCGCACCGGTATTTCCGCCACCGCGTAGATGCTGCGGGCGGCGGCCCGCCGGTTGCTGCCCCTGACCCAGTCGGTGAAGTAGATCTTCGGCAGGATCTTGGCGACGGCCAGGACCACGTAGATGACGGTATTGATCCCGACGAAGGCCGAGAAGACGGCGAAGAACTCTGAGGCGAGGATCGTGTCGGGCAGCAGGATGCCTGCGGGCACCTGGCTGAGGACGTGGACCGGCATCAGGCGGCGCTCCCGGTTCCGACCTGCCTGCTCGCGTGTTCCCAGTCCGCCTGCCTGCCGAGGGTGATGTCGACGATGCCCTTGACGTAGACCACGTTCAGGAACATGTCGAAGCAGAGTTCGGGGAGCACGGTGACCGCGAGCAGGCGGGCCCGCCAGCCGCCCTTCCACACGGTGACCACGCGTTCGGTGACGAAGACGAGGCCCAGGCAGAGCCAGAACGGGAACCAGATCCAGGTGCTGACCGCGAGCAGGGTCAGCACCATCAGCGACAGGAACGAGGTCAGGGCGATGACGCTGTACCCGATGCCGAGTTGCTGCGCCCAGTAGCGGAGGGTCGCCGGGGTCAGGCCGTAGGTGCCGATATTCTCGAGGGCGCCGCGTTGCCAGCGCAGGCGCTGCTGCCAGAGCGCGGGGAGCGTCGGCATCAGCTCCGTCACCACGGTGCACTGGGTGGGGGAGGTGATCAGTCCGCCGAGGGACTTCAACGCGAGGGTCAGCTCGTTGTCCTCGGTGAGCGCGTACGTGTCGTAGACGTCGCCGGGCACCCCGGGAATGGTGACACCGCGGTTCTCGGCCACGGACCGCAGCGCGAGGGGCCGGAACAACGACGCCGTCCCGGTCAGGACGAAGACGCGGCCGCGCCGCCTGGCGAGTTCCCGCGAGTAGCGCACGTATTCGTTGCGCTGCAGCAGTCCGAGCAGGCCGAACCCCGGCTCCCCGTAGAAGAGGCCCCCGATCGCCATCAGGGCGCGATCGCTCGTGAACCGGGTGACCGCCTCGGCGAGGAAGCCGTCATCGAGCGCGGTGTCCGCGTCCATGATCATGACGACGTCGTTGTCGAGCTGTCCGGGCAGGACCCGTTTGAGGGCCTGGTTCAGGGCACCCGCCTTCTTCTGGGTGTTGCCCACGGATTCGACGACCTCGACGCCGTGTGCACGGGCGATGGTGACGGTGTCGTCGGTGCAGTTGTCCGCGACGACGATGACGCGCTCCGGCGGATGCGACTGGGTGAGAAGGGAGGCCAGGGTCACAGGGAGCGACAGGGCCTCGTTGTGAGCCGGGATCAGCACGGTCACCGTCACGGGCCCGGCGAAGACTCCTGCCGGCGGGACCATCACGATCTTCGGTGCGAGCGGGGTCAGGTGCGCGTTGGAGGACCGTCGGGACCGGTTCGTCGCGCGGCGTTCGAGCAGGGCGATGCCTGCGGCGAAGAGCACGGAGAGGGCGATGGCGCCGAGGATCGCCCGGGGGCCCGGCGCGCTCGGGTCGTACGACACCGGGAGCACGCCGAAGAGCACGATCCGGGAGGGGGCCGCACCGGGGGCGTGCTCGCCGGAGGCGACCAGGAACCAGAGCACGGCCGCCGCGCCCGTGGCGAGTCCCGCGATGACGAGGCCCACCGCCCGGCCCAGTTGTTGTGCCCCCATGCATCAGATCGTATCGGGCCGTGCGGAAGATTGTGCACAATATCGCGTGGTACCGCAGTGTCCCGGCGGGTGCGGTGCGGTGCGGCGTGGTGCGGTTTAGCGGGGAGGCCGCCCGGTCCCGTTCTCGTCGGCGAGCGGCCGGTTCGCCTTGATCGGGAAGGCCCCGGTCTTGCCGTCGCGGGCGAGCGCGATCTGCAGGATCCGGCCGCGGCACGCATACCAGCCGACCACGAGCGCCGGGATGATCACGATCAGGGAACTGATCGTGAGCGTGCCGACCGGCCAGTCGAAGGCCATCAGCACGAGAACCGTCGCCAGGAACCCGAGGCTCGCATAACCGGTGTATGGAGCCCCGAACAGGCGGAACGCCGGCCGTTTCAGGATCCCGCGCTTCGCCCAGGCCTGCAGGCGCAGCTGGCAGAGCACGATCATCCCCCACGCGCTGATGATCCCGATCGCCGCCATGTTGAGCACGATCTCGAACGCCTCATCCGGCACGATCGCATTGAGGCCG
This sequence comes from Cryobacterium sp. 10I1, assembly GCF_035019805.1. NCBI lineage: Bacteria > Bacillati > Actinomycetota > Actinomycetes > Micrococcales > Microbacteriaceae > Cryobacterium > Cryobacterium sp. 10I1. The sequence goes on along the minus strand of NZ_JASJVF010000236.1, from coordinate 1,988 downwards.
ACACCGAGCAGGGTGACGAAGCCCGTCAAGAGGATGCCGCCGAACGGCACCCCGGTCCGGCTCACCTTTCCGGCGAAGCGCGGCGCCGATCCCGCGAGCGACATCGACCGGAGGATCCGTCCCGTCGAGTAGAGGCCGGCATTGAGCGACGACAGCGCCGCGGTCAGCACGACGAGGTTCATGATCACGTCGACCCCGCCGACGCCGATGCTGCCGAAGAACGTCACGAAGGGGCTGACGCCTGCCTGGTACGCGGTGTACGGCAGCAGCAGCGAGAGCAGCAGGATCGAGCCGACGTAGAAGACCGCGATGCGCACGATCACGGTGTTGATCGCCTTGGGCATCACCGTCTCCGGATGGGCGGTCTCTCCGGCGGTCGTGCCGACGAGTTCGATCGAGGCGTAGGCGAAGACGACGCCCTGCACGACGACGATCGAGGCGAGCACCCCGTTGGGGAACCAGCCGCCGTTGTCCGCGATCAGGCTGAAGCCGGCCTCCTGGCCCGGGATCGGGGTGCCGAAGATCACCATCCAGGTGCCGACGAGCAGGAAGGACACGATCGCAACGACCTTGATCAGCGCGAACCAGAACTCGAGCTCGCCGAAGACGCTCACCGACAGCAGGTTGAGGCACAGCACGACCGCGAGGGCCGTCAGCGCGTAGAGCCACTGCGGCACGCTCCCGAACGGCGCCCAGTACTTGGCGAAGAAGTTCATGTACAGCGCGACGGCGGTGACATCGACGATCGCCGTCATCACCCAGTTGATCCAGTACAGCCAGCCGGTGACGAACGCGGCCTTCTCGCCGAAGAATTCGCGCGCATACGAGACGAAGGAGCCGGACGACGGGCGGTGCAGGACGAGCTCGCCGAGTGCGCGCAGGATCAGGAACGCGAAGAACCCGCAGATCGCGTAGACGAAGACGAGGGAAGGACCCGCTGAGGCGAGCCGGCCGCCGGCGCCGAGGAAGAGCCCGGTGCCGATCGCGCCGCCGATCGCGATCATCTGCACCTGCCGGCCCTTGAGCCCCTTGTGCAGGCCCGCATCCTCGTGCACGCTCGTCGCATCGTGGATGTGCTCGAGCGGCGTCTCGACGGGCAGGCCGTGGTGCCCGTGCTCGTGAGGCTGCGCTGGCTCTGCCTCAGCCCCTGACCCGGTCGGATCGGGGCGTTGCGGCCCCCGGATGGCACTCGTCATGGGGGCACTTCCGATCCAGTTGCTTTTCGCCCACCCTACCCGTGGGGCGCCGGCGCCCCCTAACAGGGTCCGTCCACCGGGCACTCGGTAGACTGGTTTTCCGTACCCCTGACCCGAGAAACAGAGCCGGAGGCCGCATGACGACGATCCTCCTCGCCTTCCTGGCGCTGTCCGTCCTGACGCCGGCGCTCACCCGCGTGCTGTCCACCAAGGTGTTCTACCTGATCGCGCTTCTGCCTGCGGCGGCGTTCGTCTTCACGCTCACGCAGACCGCGACCGTCACGCGCGGAGGTTCCGAAACCTCGAGCATCCCGTGGATCCCGCAGCTCGGCGTCGCGCTGTCCTTCCGCGTCGACACCCTCGCCTGGCTGCTCGCCCTCGTCGTGACCGGCGTCGGCGCCCTCGTGCTCGTGTACTGCGCCCGCTACTTCGACGCTGACGAACCGGCGCTCGGCCGCTTCGCAGCCTGCCTCCTCGCCTTCGCAGGCACCATGTACGGGCTCGTGACCGCGGACGACGTGGTCGTGATGTTCATGTTCTGGGAGATCACGAGCGTGCTCTCCTACCTGTTGATCGGCCATTACACCTTCCGCAGGGAGAGCAGGGGCGCCGCGCTCCAGGCCCTGATCGTGACGACCTTCGGCGGACTCGTCATGCTCGTCGGCGTCGTGATGCTCAGCGTCGAGGCAGGGACGACCTCGCTCGCCCTGCTCGTCGCCCAACCCGTCACCGGCCCGGTCGCGACCTGGGCCATCCTGCTCATCCTCGTCGGGGCCCTGTCCAAGTCGGCTC
>NZ_JASJVF010000235.1:0-5139 GCF_035019805.1 Cryobacterium sp. 10I1 | reverse complement strand
CGACCAGGCGTTCGCCCGGTGAGTCCGGCGAGGCCGCGTAGACGATCTGATTCACGCACCCGTCGGCCTCGGCGACCTCGACACGGTCTCGACGAGGATCAGCATGGGTGCGAGCACGGCTGTGCGCTGGCGTGCGCGCCTCCTTCCCGCGTCCCTGTGGCTCTTCCTCGGCGAACGGGGGCGCGCACCCGTCACGGACGCGTAGAATCTCCCCCCGTGACCAAGTTTCAGAAGACCCCGTACAAGGTCGACGTGCGTGACCTCATCAACCGCCCCGGCACCATGCGTGAGCGCCACATCGACCTCATCGTTCCCGACGACCTCGGCGAGGGACTCGTTGCCGTCAAGGCCGGGTCGACGCTCGACGTCAACATCCGCCTCGAAACCCTGCACGAGAGCCTTCTGGTGTCCGCGCAGATCTCCGGAATCGCGTCCGGCGAGTGCGGAAGATGCCTGATTGACATCGACTTGCCTGTCCGAGTCGAGTTTCACGAGGTTTTCGCGTACTCTCTTGATGAAGCTTATGAGTGTGCGGTTGTCGAGGACCATGTGGATCTTGAACCGCTCATCAGGGATGCAGTGGTTCTGTCACTGCCTTTCCAGCCGGTCTGCCGGCAGGATTGCCCGGGTCTCGACCCCGAGACCGGGCAGCGGCTTGCCGTTTCCCCTGAATTCGAACCAGAACAGATGCGCGATCCCCGGTGGGCAGCGCTTGTGAATTTCCAGGCTTCCGAAAGCATCGGCACGGATGAAGACATCCGCGCTGAAACGGATAGAAGAGAAGAGAAGTAGTCATGGCAGTCCCGAAGCGCAAGCAATCACGCTCCAACACCCGCTCACGTCGTTCCTGCTGGAAGGCCGAAGCCCCCACCCTGGTCAAGACCATGGAAAACGGCAAAGTCGTCTACAGCCTCCCGCACCGCGCCAAGGTCGTCACCGACACCGCCGGAACCGCGATGTTCATGGAATACAAGGGCCGCAAGGTCGCCGACATTTAATTCGGCGATGTACACGCCCCAGGTACCGCTCCTCCGACGGATACCGCGTCTTCTGACCCGGAACATCCGCTCGTCGCGTCGCGGTACCGTCGGGGCGGTCGCCGTATGACCGGGCACGCCGCAGCCGGTCACCCGATGACCGGCGCGGAAGCCGACCCCTCGGCCCTCGTGTCCGCGCTCGGCGTGCAGATCGACGAGAGCCTGCTTCGGCTGGCGCTCACCCATCGGTCCTTCGCGTACGAGAACGGCGGAGTGCCTACGAACGAGCGCCTGGAATTCCTCGGCGACTCGATCCTGGGCCAGGCCGTCACGGTCATGCTCTACCGCACGTATCCGCTGCTCGACGAGGGCGACCTGGCCAAGCGCCGGGCCAGCCTGGTCTCGAGTGTCGCCCTCGCTGAAATCGCCAGGGGCCTCGGCCTCGGCGCCTACGTTCGGCTCGGGCGGGGCGAGATCCTCACGGGTGGTCGTGACAAGTCATCGATCCTCGCCGACACCGTCGAGGCGCTCATCGGTGCCGTCTACCTCGACACGGGTCCGGACGCCGCCACGGCTTTCGTGCTGCGGCTGATCGCGCCGATGCTCAACGACCCTGGTCACTTCGGAGTCTCGATGGATCCGAAGACGAGCCTGCAGGAAGCGGCGGCCCGGCTCGACGCCGGCGTACCCGTCTATGCGATCGCCGAGAGCGGCCCCGACCACTCCAAGGTGTTCATCGCGACCGTGACCGTCGGCATCGTCGTCGCAACGGGAGAAGGCACCAGCAAGAAGCACGCCGAGATGGCCGCCGCCCTCGAGGCGTGGAACCGGCTCGTCCCGCGCTGACCTGGCCGATGTCCGCTCGACTCATTCCCGCGCATCCGACGGCACCGCCACCATCGTCTGGACGCTTCCTTGCCAGAACTTCCTGAGGTCGAGGTGGTGCGCGCGGGCGTCGAACCCGCCGTGACCGGTGCTCGCGTCACCGCCGTTGAGGTTTTCGAGCCACGCTCCCTCCGCAGGCACGACCCCCTGACCGGCCCGTTCGCCCCGCAGCTCGAGGGGCATCGCCTGCTCGGCGCCGTCCGCCGCGGCAAATTCCTCTGGCTGCCGATCGACACCGGACGCGCCCTCGTGATCCACCTCGGCATGAGCGGCCAGGTCCTGCTCCGGGAACCGGGCTCGGAGGCAGACCGTCAGTTGCGCATCCGCCTGCACCTCGAACACCCCGACCACGGGGAACTGTGGCTCAACTTCGCCGACCAGCGGATCTTCGGCAGCATGGCGATAGACCGGATGCAGCCCACCGGCGACGGACTGCCAGGAGGGTATGCCGGGGCGGGCACGGGTGCGTGGAGCGGGCTGATCCCCGACCAGGTCGCCCACATCGCCCGTGACCTCATCGACCCCGACTTCGGAACGGATGGCGCCCTCGCCGCCCTGGCCCGGCGCGGCTCAGGGATCAAGCGGGTGCTGCTCGACCAGACCTGGGTCAGCGGCATCGGGAACATCTACGCCGACGAAGCCCTGTTCGCGGCCGGACTGCACTACGAGCAGCCGGCGTCGTCCCTGTCACGCACCGAAGGCATCCGGTTGCTCGACGCCGTGCGCACGGTGCTGATGCGCGCCCTCGCCGAGGGCGGCACGAGCTTCGATGCGCAGTATGTGAACGTCAACGGCCAGTCCGGTTACTTCTCGCACAGCCTCGCCGTCTACGGCAGGCAGGGCACCGCGTGCCCGCGGTGCGGAACCCTCCTCGTGCGCGAGCAGTTCATGAACAGGTCCTCGCACCTCTGCCCGGTCTGCCAGCGCCTCCACTGACCGAGTCAACCAGGGTTCACGCGTCCGTAAGGGGCGTGCGCCGCCGCCAGGCGCCCTCGTAGCCGATCGGCAGGAAGCCGAGCTCCTCGTTGATGTCGAGCATGTGCCGGTTCTCCTCCGCGTTGAAGGTGATCACCGACGGATGTCCTGGCTCGTTCCGGAGGATGCTCTCCAGGTTCCAGGCCTTGAGCAGCAGGCCGAGCCGGTGCCCGCGATGTTCCCGCACCACGAGGGTGTCCTCCTGGTTGACCGGCCTGTCGGTCTCAGCGGGAACGGAGAGTTCGGTGAACCCGACCAGTGCGCGGGACGGGCGGTGCACGACGGCTGTGGTGTAGACGGTCCGTGGTCCGTCCGCGAGCCGGGCCTGCCTGTCGAGGAACCGATCGAGGGGCCAGGACTCTGCGGGTTCCTCGAGGCCGGCGGTGGGAGCGTCCGTGCTCATTCTTTCGTAGAGCATCGCCATGTCCGGCTGCCACCGGATCGGCGTGAAGCCGTCCCACTGAATGATCTCGTATTCCTTTCCCGCGCGCTTCTCTGCCGCGCGCAGCAGCCGGTCCAGCCGCTCGCGGTCGTAGGGAAGTGCGAGGCGGTTGCCTCGCTCGACCTGCTCGAGACGGTAGCCGCGCCGGAGCAGGAAGCGCACCTCGGGGTTCCGCAACGGCAGTGAGCCGAAACCGGTCGGGGCGACCAGGCGTTCGCCCGGTGAGTCCGGCGAGGCCGCGTAGACGATCTGATTCACGCACCCGTCGGCCTCGGCGACCGACTCGAGCAACGCGAACAGGGCGGTACCGATGCCGCGGTTGCGGTATCCCGGCAGGACATCGGCGCGAAGCCACGCAGTCTCCGAGCCGGGGCCCTGAAACTCACACACACCGCGCGCGACGATGTGGGTCACGTCGGCCGCGGCGGGGTCGTCCGCCGGGGCGTCAGCCGCAGCCTCGTCGCTCCCGCCGGCAGGAGCTGAACCGTCCGCGGCCCGCACCACGAACAGCCTCCTCGGCTCCCAATCCTGGTCGAGCCACTCCGGGAGTGCCTCCTCCGCCGTCACGGTCAGCTCGTGGGTCCCGTAGGCATCCGCTTCGACCGTGTTGTGCACCTCGGCGGCGGCGACGAAGTCGTCCCAGCCCTCGGCACCCGGCTCCTCCGGGATCGAGAGCTCCTCGATCCTGGGCACGAGGTCGTCCATGCAGGCAGAGTAGCGTCCGGTCGGCACTGCCGAAACCCCCGCGGGCAGCGCCGCGCCTCCCGGGCCCGGGCGGCTGCGTCCGGTACCGTGGGAGAGCCGATATCTACTCACGGGAAGGGCGCAACGGTGTACTTGAAGAGCCTCACCCTCAAGGGGTTCAAATCGTTCGCGCAGCCCACGACCTTCGCTTTCGAGCCCGGCGTCACCTGCGTCGTCGGCCCGAACGGCTCCGGCAAGTCCAACGTCGTCGACGCTCTCGCCTGGGTGATGGGGGAGCAGGGCGTCAAGACGCTCCGCGGCGGCAAGATGGAAGACGTCATCTTCGCGGGCACCTCGACGAAGGGCCCGCTCGGCCGCGCCGAGGTGACGCTCACGATCGACAACACGGATGGCGCGTTGCCGATCGACTACACCGAGGTCACCATCTCGCGCACCCTGTTCCGCAACGGCGGAAGCGAGTACGCGATCAACGGCCAGGGCTGCCGGCTGCTCGACGTGCAGGAGCTCCTGAGCGACTCCGGCCTCGGGCGGGAGATGCACGTGATCGTCGGCCAGGGCCAGCTTGACGCGGTCCTGCGCGCAAGCCCAGAGGACCGGCGCGGTTTCATCGAGGAGGCCGCCGGAATCCTCAAGCACCGCCGCCGCAAGGAGAAGACCCTGCGCAAGCTCGACGCGATGCAGGCCAACCTGACCCGGCTGAGCGACCTCGCCGGGGAGATCCGCCGCCAGCTCAAGCCGCTCGGGCGCCAGGCCGAGATCGCCCGCGAGGCCCAGACCATCGCCGCCGTCGTGCGTGATGCCCGCGCCCGCCTGCTCGCCGACGACGTCGTCGGCCTGCGCAGGACCCTCGACGCCCACGGCCGCAGCGAGAGCGAACGGCACTCCGAACGCATCGTGCTCCAGGAACAGCTCGACCAGAAGCAGTTGCGCCTGCACCGCCTCGAGGAGGCCCAGATCGGCGACGCCGTCGACGCCGCCCGGCGCACGAGCTTCGGCGTCGAATCCGTGCAGGAACGCCTCCGCGGGCTGTACACGCTCGCGAACCAGCGCCTCGCCCTTCTCGGTTCCCAGTCCGAATCGGTCGACGCCGGCCCGAGTGTGACCCCGGCGATGCTCACGGACGCCGCGGCGGAGATCGTGCGGCTCACCGAACGC
>NZ_JASJVF010000234.1:0-5171 GCF_035019805.1 Cryobacterium sp. 10I1 | reverse complement strand
TTGTTCTCGACCGTACGTCGAGAACCACATAGTGGACGCTTGCAGCTTATTCAAACTGGTGTGTTATCAAATTATTGGCTTATTAGTACCGGTCAGCTCCAAGGGTCTTTAGTCCCCTCTTCCACATCCGGCCTATCAACGCAGTAGTCTAGCTGCGAGCCTCTCCCCCGAAGGGATGGAAATCTCATCTCGAAGCCGGCTTCCCGCTTAGATGCTTTCAGCGGTTATCCGTTCCGAACGTAGCTAATCAGCGGTGCTCCTGGCGGAACAACTGACACACCAGAGGTTCGTCCATCCCGGTCCTCTCGTACTAGGGATAGATCTTCTCAAATTTCCTGCGCGCGCAGCGGATAGGGACCGAACTGTCTCACGACGTTCTAAACCCAGCTCGCGTACCGCTTTAATGGGCGAACAGCCCAACCCTTGGGACCTACTCCAGCCCCAGGATGCGACGAGCCGACATCGAGGTGCCAAACCATGCCGTCGATATGGACTCTTGGGCAAGATCAGCCTGTTATCCCCGAGGTACCTTTTATCCGTTGAGCGACAGCGCTTCCACAAGCCACTGCCGGATCACTAGTCCCGACTTTCGTCCCTGCTCGACTTGTCAGTCTCACAGTCAAGCTCCCTTGTGCACTTACACTCGACACCTGATTGCCAACCAGGTTGAGGGAACCTTTGGGCGCCTCCGTTACTTTTTAGGAGGCAACCGCCCCAGTTAAACTACCCACCAGGCACTGTCCCTGAACCGGATCACGGTTCGAAGTTAGATATCCAATATGACCAGAGTGGTATTTCAACGTTGACTCCACCTGAACTAGCGTCCAAGCTTCACAGTCTCCCACCTATCCTACACAAGCCACACCGAACACCAATACCAAGCTGTAGTAAAGGTCACGGGGTCTTTCCGTCCTGCTGCGCGTAACGAGCATCTTTACTCGTAATGCAATTTCGCCGAGTTCGCGGTTGAGACAGCTGGGAAGTCGTTACGCCATTCGTGCAGGTCGGAACTTACCCGACAAGGAATTTCGCTACCTTAGGATGGTTATAGTTACCACCGCCGTTTACTGGGGCTTAAATTCTCAGCTTCGCCTTGCGGCTAACCGTTCCTCTTAACCTTCCAGCACCGGGCAGGCGTCAGTCCGTATACATCGTCTTGCGACTTGGCACGGACCTGTGTTTTTAGTAAACAGTCGCTTCCCACTGGTCTCTGCGGCCTTCGAACGCTCCAGGAGTAAATCCCTTCACGCCTCCGGCCCCCCTTCTCCCGAAGTTACGGGGGCATTTTGCCGAGTTCCTTAACCACGATTCTCTCGATCTCCTTAGTATTCTCTACCTGATCACCTGAGTCGGTTTGGGGTACGGGTGACTAAAACCTCGCGTCGATGCTTTTCTTGGCAGCATAGGATCACTGATTTCGCCCTTACGGGCTACCCATCGGGTCTCAGCCTTATATGAGAGACGGATTTGCCTATCTCTCGGCCTACATCCTTAGACCGGGACAACCATCGCCCGGCTCAGCTACCTTCCTGCGTCACACCTGTTAATACGCTAACCGCACCAGCATAGGGTCGCACGCTAGGCCTCACGCTTCACCCCGAAGGGATCCATCTAGAGGATTCAGATGCTTAGCATTACTGGATTAGCTTGGACGGTTTTTCGCCAGTACGGGAATATAAACCCGTTGTCCATCGACTACGCCTGTCGGCCTCGCCTTAGGTCCCGACTTACCCAGGGCGGATTAGCCTGGCCCTGGAAACCTTGATCTTTCGGAGGACGGGTTTCTCACCCGTCTTTCGCTACTCATGCCTGCATTCTCACTCGTGTAGCCTCCACGGCTGGTTTACACCGCCGCTTCGCTGGCCACACGACGCTCTCCTACCCATCAACACGGCTGAACCAACACAACAAGTGTGCGGCTTACCAAAAATATCAATGCCACAACTTCGGTGGCGTGCTTGAGCCCCGTTACATTGTCGGCGCGGAATCACTTGACCAGTGAGCTATTACGCACTCTTTCAAGGGTGGCTGCTTCTAAGCCAACCTCCTGGTTGTCTGTGCAACTCCACATCCTTTCCCACTTAGCACGCGCTTTGGGACCTTAGTTGGTGGTCTGGGTTGTTTCCCTCTCGACGATGAAGCTTATCCCCCACCGTCTCACTGCTGCGCTCTCACTTACCGGCATTCGGAGTTTGGCTGACGTCAGTAAGCTTTTAGGCCCCATCGGCCATCCAGTAGCTCTACCTCCGGCAAGAAACACGCAACGCTGCACCTAAATGCATTTCGGAGAGAACCAGCTATCACGAAGTTTGATTGGCCTTTCACCCCTATCCACAGCTCATCCCCTCCATTTTCAACTGAAGTGGGTTCGGTCCTCCACGACGTCTTACCGTCGCTTCAACCTGGCCATGGATAGATCACTTCGCTTCGGGTCTAGGACATGCGACTGAATCGCCCTATTCAGACTCGCTTTCGCTACGCATTCCCCTCTCGGGTTAAGCTCGCCACATATCACTAACTCGCAGGCTCATTCTTCAAAAGGCACGCTGTCACCAGAATCAGACTGGCTCCAACGGTTTGTAAGCAAACGGTTTCAGGTACTATTTCACTCCCCTCCCGGGGTACTTTTCACCTTTCCCTCACGGTACTTGTTCACTATCGGTCATGTAGGAGTATTTAGGCTTATCAGGTGGTCCTGACAGATTCACACGGGATTTCTCGGGCCCCGTGCTACTTGGGATACTCTTCGGGCGATTACTGCATTTCGACTACGGGGTTCGCACCCTCTATGACCAGGCTTTCAATCCTGTTCGTCTATACAACGCTCTAACCCTCACTGTTCGGCAGAATCAGCAGAAAAGTCCCGCAACCCCGACCATGCAACGCCTGCCGGCTATCACACATGATCGGTTTAGCCTCATCCGGGTTCGCTCGCCACTACTAACGGAATCACTATTGTTTTCTCTTCCTGTGGGTACTGAGATGTTTCACTTCCCCACGTTCCCTCTACCCGCCCTATATATTCAGGCGGGAGTCACCAGGTCACCTTACGGGCCTGGCGGGGTTTCCCCATTCGGACATCCTCGGATCACAGTTCGTTTATCAACTCCCCGAGGCTTATCGCAGATTACTACGTCCTTCTTCGGCTCTACATGCCAAGGCATTCACCGTTTGCTCTTAGAAATTTGAAATCACATGAGTTTGAATCGATTAAGAATCGTAAAACTTTCGTCTCACGATCGAAATTGACCAATGATCTATAAATAGATCTTTGTAATTTGCAGTCCGAAGACTGTCAAATTTAAGATGCTCGCGTCCACTGTGTAGTTCTCAAAGTACGGGCGGTACCCTCACCTGCCCACGATTGATGTGAACAGGAAAAGGTCCAGAGGAACAGTCCAACCAGGCAAAACCCAGTTGTTCCGGTCCCTCAGGACCCAACAGCGTGCATATATGTTTCCTTCATAACCGGACCTTTCCAACGAGGCACCGCAAGCGGTACCAGGCGTACTGGATCCAGAGATGATCTCTGCATATCAATGTCAATGTTCCACCCATGAGCGCCATCGAAGAACATTCGTCTTCGTATGGCTTGGCAGTGTTACTCCGCTGTATACAGACGGCACTGCTGTGCTCCTTAGAAAGGAGGTGATCCAGCCGCACCTTCCGGTACGGCTACCTTGTTACGACTTAGTCCTAATCACCGATCCCACCTTCGACAGCTCCTTCCCGTGAGGGTTAGGCCACCGGCTTCGGGTGTTACCGACTTTCATGACTTGACGGGCGGTGTGTACAAGGCCCGGGAACGTATTCACCGCAGCGTTGCTGATCTGCGATTACTAGCGACTCCGACTTCATGAGGTCGAGTTGCAGACCTCAATCCGAACTGAGACCGGCTTTTTGGGATTCGCTCCACCTTGCGGTATTGCAGCCCTTTGTACCGGCCATTGTAGCATGCGTGAAGCCCAAGACATAAGGGGCATGATGATTTGACGTCATCCCCACCTTCCTCCGAGTTGACCCCGGCAGTATCCCATGAGTTCCCACCATTACGTGCTGGCAACATAGGACGAGGGTTGCGCTCGTTGCGGGACTTAACCCAACATCTCACGACACGAGCTGACGACAACCATGCACCACCTGTATAGAGACCTTGCGGGGCGACTGTTTCCAGCCGTTTCCTCTATATGTCAAGCCTTGGTAAGGTTCTTCGCGTTGCATCGAATTAATCCGCATGCTCCGCCGCTTGTGCGGGCCCCCGTCAATTCCTTTGAGTTTTAGCCTTGCGGCCGTACTCCCCAGGCGGGGAACTTAATGCGTTAGCTGCGACACGGAGACCGTGGAATGGTCCCCACATCTAGTTCCCAACGTTTACGGCATGGACTACCAGGGTATCTAATCCTGTTCGCTCCCCATGCTTTCGCTCCTCAGCGTCAGTTACGGCCCAGAGATCTGCCTTCGCCATTGGTGTTCCTCCTGATATCTGCGCATTCCACCGCTACACCAGGAATTCCAATCTCCCCTACCGCACTCTAGTCTGCCCGTACCCACTGCAGGCCCGAGGTTGAGCCTCGGGTTTTCACAGCAGACGCGACAAACCGCCTACGAGCTCTTTACGCCCAATAATTCCGGACAACGCTTGCACCCTACGTATTACCGCGGCTGCTGGCACGTAGTTAGCCGGTGCTTTTTCTGCAGGTACCGTCACTTTCGCTTCTTCCCTACTAAAAGAGGTTTACAACCCGAAGGCCGTCGTCCCTCACGCGGCGTTGCTGCATCAGGCTTTCGCCCATTGTGCAATATTCCCCACTGCTGCCTCCCGTAGGAGTCTGGGCCGTGTCTCAGTCCCAGTGTGGCCGGTCACCCTCTCAGGCCGGCTACCCGTCGTCGCCTTGGTGAGCCATTACCTCACCAACTAGCTGATAGGCCGCGAGCTCATCCCTGACCAAAATTCTTTCCACCCCCAGAGATGCCTCCAAGGGTCGTATCCGGTATTAGACGTCGTTTCCAACGCTTATCCCAGAGTCAAGGGCAGATTGCTCACGTGTTACTCACCCGTTCGCCACTAATCCGAAGAGCAAGCTCTCCATCATCGTTCGACTTGCATGTGTTAAGCACGCCGCCAGCGTTCGTCCTGAGCCAGGATCAAACTCTCCGTAAATGTTTGATTG
>NZ_JASJVF010000233.1:0-5177 GCF_035019805.1 Cryobacterium sp. 10I1 | reverse complement strand
CGAACCGCTCACTCCTCTCGAGGACCGGACCCGTGTCGACGTGCCCTGGCGGGATGTCGCCGGGATGCTGAGGTCGTTCTCCTACGCGGCCGGAACCGTGGCGCGGGAAGCTCCCGAGCGGACCGGTGTCGTCACCGGGTGGGCACAGGCCTGCCGTCGGGCGTTCCTTGCCGGGTACAGCGAACGTTCCGGCAGGAGCCTCGGAGAGCAACGCCCGCTGCTCGGCGCCTTCGAACTCGACAAGGCTCTCTACGAGGTCGTCTACGAAAAACTCAATCGGCCCGACTGGCTGCCGATCCCCCTCGCAGCGATCGACGCCCTGCTCGCCCCCGTTCCCGTCCCCGCCGCCGTTCGCGAAAGCGGGTGAGTCGTCGGTATGCCGAGCTCAGTACGACGTTTCACCCGCTTTCGCGGGCGCGCGGATCAGCTCTTCGACGAACGCTTAAGCTCGGGGAACTGGTCGTCGCGCCATTCCTCCGGAAGCCGGAGCTGCTGCTCTGCGGCATCGTTCTCGCGCGCCCGCAGCTCGACCCTGCGGATCTTGCCTGAGCTCGTCTTGGGCAGTTCGAAGAACTCGATACGCCGCACCCGCATGTACGGCGGCAACCCGTTGCGGGCGTGGCGCAGCACGGCGAGAGCGGTCGCGCTGTCGGGTGCCCAGCCGGCCGCGAGGTGGATGTACGCTTTGGCGATGTTGAGTCGGGTGTCGTCGGGGGCGGGGACGACCGCGGCCTCGGCGACGGCGGGGTGTTCGAGCAGCACGCTTTCGACCTCGAACGGGGAGACCTTGTAATCGGAGGACTTGAAGATGTCATCCGTGCGGCCGATGAAGGTGATGTAGCCGTTGTCGTCCCGGGTGGCGACGTCGCCCGTGTGGAAGTAGCCATCCCGGAGCGCGGCCTGGGTCCTGACCGGGTCGCCGTGGTACCGGGCCATGAGGTTGACGGCGGGCTCGGCGAGGTCGAGGCAGATCTCGCCCTCGTCTGCGACGCCTCCCGTGATCGGATCGACGAGGGTGATCGCGACACCGGGCAGGGGCAGGCCCATGGACCCGGCCTTGAGGACGGACCCCGGCACGTTGCCGACGATGGCCGTCGTCTCGGTCTGGCCGTACCCATCGCGGATCGTGAGCCCCCAGGCACGCTGGATCTGGCTGATCACCTCGGGGTTGAGCGGTTCACCCGCCGAGAGGATCTCGCGGAGGCCGACCGGCTTCTCGCCCACATCGGACTGGATCAGCATCCGCCACACCGTCGGCGGCGCACAGAACGTCGTGACCTTGGCGCGGTGCAGCTGGGCCGTGAGCGCCTGCGGGTCGAACCGGCCGTAGTTGTAGACGAAGACGGTGGCCTCAGCGATCCAGGGCGAGAAGAAGCTGCTCCAGGCGTGCTTGCCCCAGCCCGGTGAGCTGATGGCGAGGTGCACGTCGCCGGGACGAAGCCCGAGCCAGTACATCGTGGAGAGATGGCCCACGGGGTACGAGGTCTGGGTGTGCACGACCATCTTGGGCTTGCTCGTGGTCCCCGAGGTGAAGTAGATGAGCGACGGGTCGTCCGAACCGACGGCCACGGGAACGGGCGCCGTGGACAGCAGGGCGGCGTCGGCGTAGTGAGCCCAGCCGGGAACCGTGCCGCCGACGCAGATGCGCCGGAAATCGCCGTCGATCTCCGCGAACTTGGCGGCGTCACCCGCATTCGCGATGACGCAGTCCACCTCGCCGCGCTGCACGCGGTCGGCGAGGTCGCCGGCGGCGAGCACGGTCGATGTCGGGAGGATCACGGCGCCGATCTTCATGATGCCGAGCATGAGCTCCCAGAGTTCGACCTGGTTGCCGAGCATGAGCATCACGTGATCGCCCTTGCCGACGCCCTGCTGGGTGAGCCACGCCGCGACCTGGTTGGAGCGTGCGGACATCTCCGCGAAAGTGACCTTCAGCTCACGGCCGTCCTCCTCGACGATCCACAGGGCGATGTTGTCGTTGCCGGCCGCGATCACGTCGAACCAGTCGACGGCCCAGTTGAATGACGCGCCGACATCCGGCCAGCGGAATTCCGCGGCGGCACGGGCGTGGCCGTCCCAGAGGCGCAGCAGCTGATCGCGGGCGGCACGAAAATTGGAGGTACTCGTCGGAAAAGTCACTTCTCCATCATCCTCACTCATAAATGCCTGTAACTGCATGCATCCGGAAAACACGTCGCGGCGCGTTCCGGGGGCAACCCACACCCGGATGTGGTTAACCACATGGGTCGCCCCATCCGGGTGACAGGGCCAGCGGTCCCCTCCGGCCTCGGGTAGCTTCGTGCACGTCAACACCGACAGTCTCGACGTGGCGTCTCCGGTTCCAGTGTGGGACGTTCGATTTCACCCCGGGGGCACAGATGGTTACGTTCTTCGTCATTTTCATTCTTGTTGTGGGAATCAACACCTTGCTCTGGACCACGGTCGGTCTCATCCGTGCCGTGGTCGAGAGCAGCCGCCGCCGGTCGCCCGATCGATCGCAGGACCCGCTGATCTCCGCGGACGAGGTCGCGGTCCTGGTCGCCGCCCACGACGAAGAACAAGTGATCGCCGCGACGATCGGTTCCGCAACCGGCCAGGTGCCCGTTGGACACGTCTTCGTCGTTTCGGACGCCTCAGCAGACCGGACCGCGGACCTCGCGAGAGCCAGCGGAGCGAACGTGCTCGAACTCGAGTCGAATCACGGAAAGGCCGGCGCGCTCGTCGCGGCAATCGACCATTTCGAACTGGCACGCCGGTTCCCGGTCGTGGTGCTCCTCGATGCGGACACGGTGCTGGCCCCCGACTACCTGCTGACCGGCCTGCCGTGCTTCCAGGATCCGGGGGTCGTCGCGGTTGCAGCGTGTGCGTCGACGATCGCTGATCCTCCCCCCGCGACGATGATGGGCCGATTCCTGGTCGCATACCGGGAACGTTTCTACGTCATGGTGCAGTACCTGCTCAAGTACGGTCAGGCCGCCAGGCTCGCGAACGTGATCTCCATCGTTCCCGGTTTCGCGAGCATGTATCGCAGCCGGGTCCTCGGAAGCATCGACATCGATCCTCCCGGGCTCGCGATCGAGGACTTCAACATGACGTTCGAAGTGCACGCGCGCAAGCTCGGCCGGATCGCATTCCACCCCTCGATCGCGAGGGCCTCGACCCAGGATCCGGACAACCTGCACGATTACACCCGGCAGCTCCGGCGTTGGACCCTGGGGTTCTGGCAGACGCTGCGCCGCCACGGATTCCGGCTCGGCTGGTTCTGGGGTGCGCTGGCGCTCCACGTGTTCGAGCTCGTGACGAGCAGTGTGATGATGCTGCTGTTCCTGCCGCTGCTCGTCGTATCGGTCGGCGCGGTCATCTGGGAGGCGACGTCGACGGACCCGTCCGGCATCGCCACGCGGCTGACGGACGCGATTCCGCCGACCCTGATCCTGCTCGGCGTGCTCGTGCCCGATTACCTGTTGACCGTGCTCGTCGTCGCCGTCACCCGCCGGCCGAGTTATCTGCTGCTCGGGTTCGCCTTCCCACTCGTACGTGTGGTCGACGCGGCGATCTGCCTGGCGACCCTTCCCCAGGCATTCCTGACGCCGTCGAGCGGACGCTGGAGGAGTCCGGAACGCCGAGTCACCGTGGCGCCCGTGGCTCCCGCGCTGCAGGAGAAGCCGGTGCCGCCGGAGACGTCAGCTCGTGAAGAGATGTCCGTGCCCGAAGAGACGTCAGTTCCGCGGAACCGGCCGCTCGTACCCGACAAAGCGAAAGCGGATGCCGGTCCTCGAGACCATCCATTCCGAGGCGTGGGCACGCGTCCACTCCCCGTCAACCGCGGGGGCCCTCGTGTCGCCGGGCACGGCGAGGTCCAGCTCGGTGACCTCGAGTCGTGAGGCGCGGGCCAGGGCTTCGCGGTAGACCTCGCCTCCGCCGATCACCCAGATCGTCGTGGCCGGATCTGTGGCCGAGTCGTCCGCAGCGAGGGCATCGTCCACGGACCCGGCGCGTTCGGCTCCGGCAGCGGCCCAGTCGGCGTCCCTGGTGACGACGATGTTCCGTCGCCCGGGGAGCGGCCGGAATCGTTCGGGGAGGGAATCCCACGTGCGACGACCCATCACGACCGTCGCGGCATCCGTCACGGCCTTGAAATGCGCGAGGTCTTCGGGAAGGTGCCAGGGTATCGAACCGGCGCTGCCGATGATCCCGTCGTGCGCCTGCGCCCAGACCAGTGCGATCACGGGAGTGTGACGGGCGGGATCAGACGGCAACGGGTGCCTTGATCGCGGGGTGGTGCTGGTAGCCGACGACCTCGAGGTCCTCGTACCCGTAGTCGAAGATGCTCGCGCGTTCGCCCGTGATGCGGAGCGTCGGGAGCGGATACGGGGCACGGGTCAGCTGCTCCGTGACCTGGTCACGATGGTTGTCGTAGATGTGGCAGTCCCCGCCGGTCCAGATGAAGTCGCCGACCTCGAGGCCGGCCTGGGCGGCGACGAGGTGGGTCAGCAGCGCATAACTCGCGATGTTGAAGGGGACGCCGAGGAAGAGGTCGGCGCTGCGCTGGTAGAGCTGGCAGGACAGGCGGCCGTCGGCGACGTAGAACTGGAAGAGCGCGTGGCACGGTGCGAGGGCCATCGACGGGATGTCCGCGACGTTCCAGGCCGACACGATCATGCGACGCGAATCCGGGTCTGTCTTCAGGGTCTCGATCACCTGGGCGATCTGATCGATGTGACCACCGTCGGGGGTGGGCCAGGAGCGCCATTGCACTCCGTAGACGGGACCGAGTTCTCCGGTTTCCGATGCCCACTCGTCCCAGATGCTGACGCCGTGTTCCCGGAGCCATCCGACGTTGCTCTCGCCGCGCAGGAACCACAGGAGTTCGTAGGCGATCGACTTGAAGTGCACGCGCTTCGTCGTGATGAGCGGGAAGCCCTCACGAAGGTCGAAGCGGAGCTGGGCGCCGAAGATGCTCGTGGTTCCGGTCCCGGTCCGGTCGGCTTTGGCGGTGCCCGTCGCCAGGGTGTGGCGAAGCAGGTCTTCATACGGGGTCGCGAGTGAGGTTGGCATTCGTAGCAGTTTATTTGGTGGCGCAGCTTATTCGGTGCCGAAGCGCCGCACGAAGGCACGCATCAGGTTCGCCGGTTGCGTCACCGTGGCCGCCGCGATGCTCGCGATGACTCCGGTCC
>NZ_JASJVF010000232.1:0-5188 GCF_035019805.1 Cryobacterium sp. 10I1 | reverse complement strand
TGCCGCCTGCCGCGTTCAGGATCAGGCTGTACTTCGCCTGGAAGAGGGCGATCGCGGAGAGCTTTCCGGCGAGGGCGAGGGCCCACCAGGAGCCGTCCCCTGCCTCGACGAGGTCGGCGTGCCCGACGTTCTGCACGCTCGCGGTGGCTCCCAGCTGGCGGTGGCTGAGGACCGGGTTGCCGGGGTTCCCGACGTATGGGCCCGTGACGGACCGGGAGCGGGCGACCGAGACGGCGTGGTTCCGTTCGGTGCCGCCCTCGGCGGCGAGGAGGTAGATCCACCCGTCGTGCGCGAAGAGGTGCGGGCCCTCCGCCCACACCGCCCCGGCAACCGCGCCATTCCAGAGGATGTGCTCCTGGCCGAAGAGTCGCCCGGCGACCGGGTCGAGCTCGCGGAGCCAGATCTCGGTCTGGCCGGGGTATGCGCCGGGTTCGACGAGGCGGCAGCCGGCCCACCAGACCCTGCCCTCGTGGAAGAAGACCGTCGGATCGATGCCGCGCGCGCCCTCGAGGAACACCGGATCGGACCAGGGCCCGGCCGGGTCGGTCGTGGTGAGGAAGAACGACGCGTCCGCCGCGCCGCCGACGACGGTGCAGGCGAGGAAGAACAGACCGTCGTGATGGCGCAGGGTCGGCGCGTAGAGGCCGCCGGAGTCCGGCACCCCGGCGAGGTCGAGCAGGCCGGCCTGCCCGGTGCGGTCGATCGCGTGGCCGAGGGGTGTCCAGGTGACGAGGTCGGTGCTCGAGTGCAGTGGGAGACCGGGGAAGTACTCGAACGACGAATTGGCGAGGTAGAAGGTGTCGCCGACCCGGCAGACCGAGGGATCGGGGTACATTCCGGGCAGGACCGGATTCGCGAAGACCGTCATGCTTGACCACCCTAGTGACCGGACCACCGGCATCCGTGACCCCTGACCCGTTTAAGTCGATTCTCACAACAAATCCGGGACGGGGTGGTTCTGGTCCGTTGGTTCATGGGTCAGACTGTGCGACAAGACATTTATTATCGGGAAGCGAGGTCGGCGCCATGGCGAGCATCCACGATGTTGCGCGGGTTGCCGGTGTCTCGATCAGCACGGTGTCCTACGCGCTGTCCGGCAAGCGGTCGATCGCGGCATCCACGCGCGTGCGCGTCCTCGATGCCGTGGAGAGTCTCGGCTATCGTCCGAACGCGGGGGCCAGGATGCTCGCGGGCACCCGCACCAACATCTTCGCCCTCACGGCGCCTTTTCACGCGGACACCTATGCGCCGGCCCACATGGCCTTCGTGCTCGCGGTCGCGCAGGCCGCCCGCGAACACGACTACGACGTGCTGCTGCTCACCCAGGACGAGGCGACGAGCGGACTGCGCCGGGTGGCGTCGAGCAGCCTCGTCGACGGCATCATCGTGCTCGACGTCGCGGGCGATGACGACAGGGTCGCGGTCATCCGCGAGCTCGGCGTGCCGGCGACCTTCATCGGGATTCCCCGGGATGCTGCCGGTCTCGTCTGCGTCGACCTCGACTTCGAGGCCGCTGCGGCGCTCGCGGTCGAGAAGCTGGTGGCAGCCGGGCACCGGTCGATCGGCCTGATCGGGCACTCTCCCGGCGTCTATGCCCGCGGCTCGAATTTCCCGCCCCGGTTCCGCGACGGTTTCTTCGCGGCCGCTGCGGCCCACGGGGTCGAGACGGCGTTCGTGATGCCCGAACGGGACGGCCCGAGCGTCCGGATCGCCCTCGATGCGCTCTTCGCGGAGCGCCCGGACATGACGGCGCTCGTCCTCCATGCCGAGGAGAGCATACACACCGCGGTTCTGGACGTGCTGCGGGAACGCGGCCTGCGGGTGCCGCGGGATCTCTCCGTGCTTGCGGCCTGCGCGAGCTTCGAGACCGATCACTTCGAGCCTCCGCTCGACACGATTCCGCTCGTCGCCGCCGACTCCTGCTGGCGCGCGGTCACGCTCGCGATCGAGCAGGTGAGCGGTCCGATCGAACCCCGTATCGAGCTCGTCCCTCCGCGTTTCTACGAGTGCGGCTCGATCGCACCGCCGCCGGATCGGCCAGGGGCCTCCCCGCGATCCTGACCCGCTCCCGACCCGGGAAGCCGGGTCCCACCACCGGATCTTCTCCGGGAACGGTGCGGAACGCTCCGGGACCTGTACCCTCCAAGTGGGGGAGCTTCGACGGGTTCCCGTGGTCGCATTCCTCGGGCAAAGGTGACGATGGACGACTACGAGGCACTCGTGGCAGAACGGGACCTCCTGCGAACCGCAATCGACCGGATCCCCGCCCTGATCGGGCACTGGAACAACGACCTCCGTTGCGACCTCGCCAACACCGCGTACGGCATGCTGCTCGGCGGCGACGCCGCGGCAATGCGCGGCCGGCATATCAGCGAGGTGCTCGGCGCCGAGCTCTACGCGAGCAACTTTCCCATGGTGCGTGGTGCACTCGACGGAATCCCGCAGCATTTCGACCGGACCCTCGTCGACGCCGGTGGCGTGACGCGCCACCTGCAGGTCGACTACCAGCCCGACATCGCCGGAGGCTTCTTCGTGCAGGTTGCCGACGTCTCCGAGCGGATGGCGGCGCAGCAACGTCTCGGGGAAGTGCTCGAATTCCAGAACGCCGTCCTCGAGACCACCCCCGACCTGATCACGGTGTTCGACCTTGACGAGGAGAAGCTTCTCTGGGCGTCGAAGTCCCTGAGCGAGACCTACGGCTACAGCGTCGAGGGCCTGTCGGATCCCGCGGAGCGGGACCGCGCCGTTCCAAGCGAAGACCGGGGCATCTACCGCGCTGCCCAGGAGCGAGTGCGGCTGGCCCTCGATCACGAGGTCGTGCACTGCCGGCACCGGATGGTGACCGCAGACGGGCGCAGCCTGTGGGTCGAGCGCGGACTCACCCCGTTCAAGCGCAACGTCGAGGGCCGCGTCACGCAATACCTGAGTGTGTCGCGCGACATCACGGGACTCGTCCACGCAGAGCGCCAGCTCGACAGGGCCGCGAACCACGACGACCTGACCGGCCTGGCCAATCGCCGGCAGTTCATTTCGGCCCTCGAGGAGGCCGTCGGCCGGGAGTCCGGTGAGGTGGCGCTGGTCTACTGCGACCTCGACGACTTCAAGTCCATCAACGACCGGCATGGTCACGCCGTCGGCGACACCGTGCTCTGCCTGGTCGCCGAGCGACTGGGTGCCGTAGTCCGGCCCAGCGACCTCGTCGCGCGCCTCGGCGGAGATGAATTCGTCATCCTGATCACCGGCGGGATTCCCGAGGCGTCCGCCCTCGTCGAGCGCATCACCGAGCGGATGCGCCCCGTGTTCCCGATCGGAGACCTCACGCTCGCCGTCCGGGCCAGCATCGGCGTGGCCATCGGGGCCCCCGGCGCGAGCGCGGAGGATCTGTTCGCGCGGGCGGACGCCGACATGTACCGGATGAAGCCGGGTACCCCGCGGCGCGCTCTCCGTGCGCGGGTGCGCCGCGCCGCCGTCGGTCGTCGATGACGTCCCTGAGGTGTCGCATATCGATGTTCAACCCGCGTGTGAACCTCGATATGCGACACCTCAGGTGGAGGATCCGGGGGATCGCGGCCGGGCCGGATGCTCGCGCGACGCGGATATGTTGCGAATATCAACAAACAACTTGTGCCCGCATCCGCAGGCCCCTATGCTTCAAAGCGACCCACTGTCGAAGCGTTTCGGCGGGCGATAAGCACAGCAATTATCGAAGCGTTTCGATTCGCTCGCGCTCGGGTCGTCATCGGCGACAGGAATCGGTGTCGCCACTACAAGGAGGTAGAAAGTGAGATTAGGAAAGCGCGCCCTCGCTGTCGTCGCAATGACGGCAGCAGCGGCACTCTTGACCGGCTGCGCAAGCGGTTCAACCGGCGGATCCACGAGCGCCAGCTCGGCTGGCCCCGTCGACGGCACGGGGAAGACCCTGACGCTCTGGGACTTCGAGTCCGATACCAGTGCGATGGGAATCGCCTGGAACGAGGCGATCAAGGTCTTCGAGAAGGAGACCGGCGCGAAGGTGAAGTTCGAAGCGAAGAGCTTCGAGCAGATCCGTTCGACCGCGAGCCAGGTCCTCAACTCCGACCAGGCCCCCGACATCCTCGAGTACAACAAGGGCAACGCCACCGCCGGCCTGCTCGCAAGCCAGGGGCTGCTCAGCAACCTCGACGACTACGTCAGCCAGTACGGCTGGGACGCGAAGCTCGCCCCCTCCCTGCAGACCACCGCCAAGTATGACGAAAACGGCATCATGGGCTCCGGCTCCTGGTACGGCGTTCCGAACTACGGCGAATTCGTCGAGGCCTATTACAACAAGGACATGTTCGCGAAGTACAACGTCGCGATCCCGACCACGCAGGCCGAGTTCGAAGCCGCACTGAAAACCTTCAAGGACGCCGGGATCACCCCGCTGGCGGAGTCGGCAGCCGAGTACCCGCTCGGCCAGCTCTGGTACCAGCTTGCGCTGACCAAGGCAGACCGCAGCTTCGTCAACGACTACCAGCTCTACACCGGTGACGTCGACTGGCAGGGCAAGGAACTGACCTACGCGACCAACACCATCAAGGACTGGACCGACAAGGGCTACATCTCCAAAGACGCCACCGGGACCAAGGCAGAGGATGCCGGCACCGCGTTCATCGCTGGGACGAACCCGATCTTCTTCTCCGGCAGCTGGTGGTACAACCGCTTCACGACAGAGATCAAGGGCTTCGATTTCGGCACCTTCCTCTACCCCGGCGCCACGATGTCTCCCGGATCCAGCGGAAACATGTGGGTCGTCCCCGAGAAGGCCAAGAACAAGGACCTCGCCGCCGCATTCATCGACATCACGATGCGCCCGGAGATCCAGGCCCTGATCGGCAATAACGGTGGCGTCCCCGTCGCCGCGAACGCCTCGGACATCACGGACCCGAAGAGCCAGGAACTGATTGCCAACTTCAACACGCTCACCGCGCGCGACGGCATCGGCTTCTACCCCGACTGGCCCACCCCGACCTTCTACGACCAGCTGAACGCCGGCCTGCAGGAGCTCATGAACGGCACCAAGTCGTCCAAGGACGTCCTGACCGAACTCGGCACCGAATACAACGACGGCATCAAGGACATCAAGAAGTAGTCCGCCGCGGGTCAGGGCGTAGATCGGGCCGAACACCTTGAGGGCTGCGATCGTGCAGGTCAGAGTCACGACGAAGAT
>NZ_JASJVF010000231.1:0-5193 GCF_035019805.1 Cryobacterium sp. 10I1 | reverse complement strand
ATGGACAAGGCGGATCAGCTCACGCTGGTTCCGCGGCAGGACCTCGAGGGCACGTCGAACATCGAGAACCGCGGCGGTGAACTCCAGGTTCTCCACGGCGGCGACGTTGGCCTCGAGCTGCGCGACCGAGGACGCCCCGATCAGCGCCGACGTCACCTCCGGGCGCCGCAGCACCCAGGCGAGGGCGAGCTGGGCGAGCGACTGCCCGCGCTCCCCGGCGATATCGGTGAGGGCGCGGATGTGGACGAGCGTCTCGTCGCTGACCATGTCGCGTTTCATCGACCCGGCCCGCGCCGCCCGCGAGTCCGCGGGCACCCCGTGCAGGTACCGGTCGGTGAGTAGTCCCTGGGCGAGCGGAGAGAACGCGATGCAGCCGACGCCGAGGTCCTCGAGGGTGATCAGCAGGTCGTCCTCGACCCAGCGGTTGAACATCGAGTACGAGGGCTGGTGGATGAGCAGCGGCGTGCCGAGGTCGGCGAGGATCGCCGCGGCCTGCCGGGTGCGCTCTGGCGAGTACGAGGAGATCCCGGCGTAGAGGGCACGGCCGCTCGTGACGGCGGTGTGCAGCGCGCCCATGGTCTCCTCGAGCGGGGTGTCCGGGTCGGCGCGGTGCGAGTAGAACACGTCGACGTAGTCGAGGCCCATCCGGCCGAGCGACTGGTCGAGGCTCGCGAGCAGCGACTTACGCGATCCCCATTCGCCGTACGGGCCCGCCCACATGTCGTAGCCTGCCTTGGTCGAGATGACGAGCTCGTCGCGGTGCGGCCGGAAGTCCTGCTTCAGGTGAATCCCGAAGTTGGACTCGGCGCTGCCGTACGGCGGGCCGTAGTTGTTGGCGAGGTCGAAGTGCGTCACGCCGAGGTCGAAGGCGCGTCGCAGGATCGCTCGCTGCGTCTCGAGCGGGGTGACCCCGCCGAAGTTCTGCCACAGCCCGAGCGAAACGGCCGGGAGCTTGAGGCCGCTCTTCCCGGTGCGGCGGTAGGGCATGGACTCGTATCTGGTGTCAGCCGGAAGGTAGGTCATCCCTTCATCGTGCCACGGTGCATCCGCTCGCGCAGGGGGTGCCCGCCGCGGGGGTCAGGACCCACCCTGTGCGTTGCCTCTTACAACGGATGCCGACGGTCCAGCAGCCGGAGCTGGGCCGCGGATCCGGTGAGCTCGCGTGCCACGAGGGCAGCAGCGCCGGCCTCCGGGTGACGCCCCAGTCTGCGGAGCAGCTCGGCCCGGGTCGCGTGGAACCAGAAGTAGTCGTCGAGGCCGCCGATCCGGTCGACCACGGCGAGCGCCGCGGCCGGGTCGCCGCTCTCGGCGAGGGCGGCCGCCCGGTTCAGCCGCACGACCGGGCTCGGGTCGAGGGCGAGCAGCACGTCGTACCAGGCGATGATGGCGTTCCAGTCGGTGGTCGCGGCATCCGCGGCCAGGGCGTGGCAGGCGGCGATCGCGGCCGTGACCGCGAACCGCTCCGGGCGGATGCTGCTGCCGCGGATCGCGGACGCGGCGAGCTCGATGCCTTCCGCGACGCGGGAGCGATCCCAGAGACTCCGGTCCTGGTCGGCCAGGAGGACGATGTCGCCGTCGCCGTCGAACCGGGCGCGTAATCGGGAGTGCTGGAGCAGCATCGTCGCGAGGAGTCCCTCGAGCACGGGTTCGCCCGGCATCAGCTCGACGAGCAGCCGCCCCAGCCGGATCGCTTCCTCTGCAACGGATGCGCCGGGCGGCCCGGGTGGCACGGTCGGCGGGGGCAGCGCAGCCGAGCCGGGCGGCGCCTGCGAGCCGGGCGGCACGGAGGACTCAGGCCGCGCCGACACGGGCGCAGGGGCATCCGCCGACCGGGAAGCGTAGCCCTCCGTGAACAGCAGGAACACGGTCGTCGCGACCGCGCCGAGCCGGCCGGGCAGTTCCCCCGCGTCGGGCACGCGGTAGCGGATGCCGGCGTCGGCGATCTTGCGTCGCGCCCGGGTGAGGCGCTTGGCCATCGTCGCCTCTGAAACGAGGAGCGCCCGGGCGACCTCTGCGACGCTCAACCCGCAGAGCACGTGCAGGCTGAGCGCGACCTGGGCCTCCTGCGCGAGCGCCGGATGGCAGCAGGTGAAGATCAGCCGAAGCTGGTCGTCGCGGACGATGCCGGGCGGGGTCTCGTCGGGTGCCCGTTGCACGGCCAGGATGATCGCCTCCCGTTCCTTGTTCGGCCGCGCGCCCTCCCGCCGGAGCAGGTCGATCACCCGCCGCTTGGCCGCAAGGGTGAGCCACGCGCGCGGATTCGGCGGCACGCCGAGTCGACGCCAGGTCTCCAGGGCGCTGATGGCGGCGTCCTGGACGGCGTCCTCGGCGAGGGCCAGATCACCGGTCAGACGGATGACGGTGGCCAGCACCCGGCGCCGCTCCGCGACCAGGAGCGCGGCGAGGGCCCCGGCCGGGTCGGTGCCACCGGCATCCGTCGCCGTCATCACATCAGGGTCGGGACCGTCGGACGCACCTCGACGACGCCGTTCCAGGCGGCGGGGATCGCGGCCGCGTGCCGGATCGCCTCGTCGAGGCTGTCGCACTCGAGCAGGTAGAAGCCGGTCAGGGCCTCTTTGGTCTCGGCGTACGGGCCGTCGCCGATCACGACGTCGCCGCCCTTGCCGCCGGTGACCCGCACGGTCGTCGCGGTCTGGGTCGGGTAGAGCGCGGCACCGCCGCGGATCACCGCCTCGGCATCGCGGCCGAAATCGCGGTACTCCTGCATCTCTGCCGCCTGCTCCGGGGCGGTCCAGTCGACGTCACGGGTGTAGGTCAGGGCAACATAGCTGGGCATGGTGACTCCTTCATCGGGGATTTCATCGAATGACCCATCGGGAACGGTGGGATCTACTCTAGGAACGAACGGGGCGGTCCCGAAAGGACATCGGCGGCCGAATCTCCGACAACTGATTCCGCTGCGGTGACAGCGGGATCGGAACGGGGGGTGCAGGGGAGGCAACCGGTAGACTGGGCGCGCCAAGCATCCGCTATCTCTGGGAGAACGCCACGTGACCGCAGTTACCACCACCCCCTCCCGCGGCGTCGCCGACACCGTCGCGAACGCGATCGCCACCCCGGACAAGGACCAGCCCTTCGGCGCCCTCGGGCTGACCGAGGGCGAGTACCAGGAGATCCGCACGATCCTCGGCCGCCGCCCCACGAGCGGCGAGCTCGCGATGTACTCGGTGATGTGGAGCGAGCACTGCTCATACAAGAGCTCGAAGAAGTACCTGCGCCAGTTCGGCGACAAGGTCTCCCCCGCCATGAAGAAGAACCTCATGGTCGGCATGGGCGAGAACGCGGGTGTGCTCGACGTCGGCGAGGGCTGGGCCGTCACCTTCAAGATCGAGTCGCACAACCACCCCTCCTACATCGAGCCGTTCCAGGGCGCCGCGACCGGCGTCGGCGGCATCGTGCGCGACATCATCTCGATGGGCGCCCGCCCGGTCGCCGTGATGGACGCCCTCCGCTTCGGCCGCATCGACGACCCGGACACCGCGCGCGTCGTGCACGGCGTCGTGTCCGGCATCTCGTTCTACGGCAACTGCCTCGGCCTGCCGAACATCGGCGGCGAGACCTGGTTCGACTCGGTCTACCAGGGCAACCCGCTCGTCAACGCGCTCTCGGTCGGCGTGCTCCGCCACGAGGACCTGCACCTCGCCAACGCCCGCGGCGTGGGCAACAAGGTCGTGCTCTTCGGGGCCCGCACCGGCGGAGACGGCATCGGCGGGGCATCCATTCTCGCCTCGGACACCTTCAGCGCCGACGGCCCGACCAAGCGCCCCGCGGTGCAGGTCGGCGACCCCTTCGCCGAGAAGGTGCTCATCGAGTGCTGCCTCGAACTGTTCCGCGACAAGCTCGTCGAGGGCATCCAGGACCTCGGCGCGGCCGGCATCAGCTGCGCGACCTCGGAACTCGCCTCGAACGGCGACGGCGGCATGTACATCCAGCTCGAAAAGGTGCTGCTGCGCGACCCGACGCTCACCGCCGAGGAGATCCTGATGAGCGAGAGCCAGGAGCGGATGATGGCCGTCGTCACGCCGGAGAAGCTCGAGGGCTTCCTCGCGATGACCGCCAAATGGGACGTCGAGACGAGCGTGCTCGGCGAGGTCACCGACACCGGCCGGCTCGTCATCGACTGGAACGGCGAAGAGATCGTCAACGTCGACCCGCGCACGGTCGCGATCGACGGCCCGGTCTACGACCGCCCGGTCGCCTACCCGACCTGGATCGACGCGCTGCAGGCCGACTCGGCCTCGGCTCTGCCCCGGTCGACGGATGCCGCGAACCTGCGCGCGCAGTTCCTCTCGCTGCTGGGCTCGCCCAACCTCGCAGACCCCAGCTGGATCACCGACCAGTACGACCGCTACGTGCTCGGTAACACCGCGCTCTCCTTCCCCGACGACGCCGGCATGATCCGCATCGACGAGGAGTCTGGCCTCGGCTTCGTCATCGCGACCGACGCCAACGGCCGCTACTGCCAGCTCGACCCGTACCGCGGCGCCCAGCTCGCCCTCGCCGAGGCGTACCGCAACGTCGCAGCGACCGGAGCGGTGCCGGTCGGCATCAGCGACTGCCTCAACTTCGGCTCCCCCGAGAACCCCGAGGTGATGTGGCAGTTCGAACGCGCCGTCACGGCCCTCGCCGACGGATGCCTCGAGCTCGAGATCCCCGTCACCGGCGGCAACGTGTCGTTCTACAACCAGACCGGCGACCAGCCGATCTACCCGACGCCCGTCGTCGCCGTGCTCGGCGTGATCGACGACGTCGCCCGCCGCGTGCCGAGCGGCTGGCAGGACGACGGCCACAACATCTACCTGCTCGGCATCACCCGCGAGGAACTCGACGGCTCGGCCTGGGCCGATGTCGTGCACGGGCACCTCGGCGGTATGCCGCCGGTCGTCGACCTTCCCGGTGAGGCGCGGCTCGCCGGCCTGCTCAACGCGGCGTCGATCGAGGCGCTCATCGACAGCGCACACGACCTGTCTTCCGGCGGGCTCGCGCAGACTCTCGCCGAGGCCGTGCTCCGGTTCGGGGTCGGAGCCCGCGTGTGGCTCGGCGACATCTGCGAGCGGGACGGGATCGACGCATCCGTCGCCCTGTTCTCGGAGTCGGCCGCCCGCGAAGCCGCTGGTCCAGACGGTGTCGGTGTTCTCGACGCGCAGCTGCTGGTCGCGGCAGATGAACGAG
>NZ_JASJVF010000230.1:0-5203 GCF_035019805.1 Cryobacterium sp. 10I1 | reverse complement strand
AGCGTCGTTGTTCTTCTTGTAGTCGAGGAAGGTCAGGTTGTCGTTGATCGTGGCGTCGACCCGGCCCTGCTCGACGACCCCGTGGCGCTCGCCGAGGCCGCGCGGTTGGTGTCGTCCGTGCGCGGCACCGCGCTGAACCGCACCGCACCGACCGACTCGGGACGCCCCGACGCCGACCCGGGCGCCGGCGACGCGGGCGTCCTCTTCGCGCTCTCACTCCGCGTGGCGGTCCTCGAGGGGCGCCTCGATCCCCGGGCCGGGTTCGAGACCCTGCCCGCAGAGACGCGTGCCGCCTGGGAGGCCCACCTCGCCGCGGCCGGGCGGGGCCGCACCGTCGACGTGCAGCGTGTGGGTCCGGTCGGCTGGATTCTGCAGGGCGCGTGGGCGATCCTCGGCGACGCGGGCGCCGTGGATGCTTCCCGCGTCGAACCGGTCATCTCCGCTGCCGCGCTCAGCGGTGCCGATCCCGCCAGCGTGGCCGCCGCCGGCGCGCTGCTCGCGGGACGGTGGGGACTCGAGGCGGTGCCGGCCACCTGGCGCCGCCGCCTGCATGGACGGCCTGACCTGTTCGGCATCGACCTCGTGCGTCTCGGGATGCTGTCCGCCCGGAGCGAGGTGCCGCACGATCCCGACGACCCGGCCCGGATGGACGTGCTGCGCTGAGGTTCGGTAGCGCTGAGGGTCTGAAGCGCCCGGGGTTTTGTAGACTCGACTGGGCTCCGCTCGCCGAATTCCCTGGGCGTCCCTCGAGAGGACAGCAGTAATGAGCCTGATCAGGCTGAATGACGTCAGTGTTCGATTCGAGAAGACGCAGATCCTGCGCGACGCCTTCTTCCGGCTGGAGCCGGGCGACCGGGTCGGCCTGATCGGCAAGAACGGGTCGGGAAAGACCACGATCCTCAAGCTCATCCTCGACCAGGTGGCACCGGACTCCGGCACCGTCACGCTCGAGAGCGGTGTCTCGATCGGGTACTTCTCGCAGTTCTCCGAACTGGACGGCTCCTCCACCATCACCGAGGTCCTGCACGGCCTCTTCGCTCCGATCAAGGCCATCGAAGCCGAACTCGCGTCGATCGACGCGGCCATCGCCGTGGCCACGGACTTCGACGCCCTCCTGCACCGCCAGGCCGAACTGTTCGAGGACATGGACCGGCTCGGCGGCTGGGATTACCCGCGCCGGATCGACACGGCACTCAGCACCCTCGGTTTCAACGAGGCCCACCGCGTCTGCGCGATCGACGAGCTCTCCGGCGGCTGGCGCAACCGGGCGGCGCTTGCCAAGATCCTGCTCGAGGACCCCGACGTCCTGCTCCTCGACGAGCCCACCAACTACCTCGACGTCGCCGGCGTCGAATGGCTCGAGGCCTGGTTCCGGGACTTCCACGGCGCGGCGATCATCGTCTCGCACGACCGGAAATTCCTCGACGCCGTCGTCACCCGGATCATCGAGGTCGAGAACTTCCACCTGCACGAGTACCCCGGCAACTTCGGCGAATACGTCATCCAGAAGCAGTTCCGGCTCAAGACGCTCGAGCAGCAGTTCGTGCACGAGTCCGAGCTCCTCGCGTTCGAGTCCGAGGGGATCTCCGACCGCAGGGAGGCGGCGAAGGCGGCGAGCCGCACCCTCGACGGCCAGCTGGCGCAGATCAAGAAGGCGAGGGCGCCGCGCCCGGTCGACCAGATCATCACGGAGATCTATCGTGGCCTGCACGTGAAGGACGTGCTCTGCCGGGTCGAGGGCCTCAGCAAGTCCTATGGCGACAAGGCCCTGTTCTCCGACCTGAGCTTCGAGGTCCGGCGCGGGAACAGGATCGTGGTGCTCGGCGCCAACGGCAGCGGCAAGACGACCCTGCTGCGGGTTCTCGACGGCGAGGAGAAGGCCGACTCCGGGTCCGTGACCTGGGCGGGCGGCATCGCGCCGGTCTCCTACAACCAGGTCCTCGCCGAGCTCGACGAGAAGGACACCGTCACGCACGCGGTGAACGCCATGCCCGGCAGCCTCGCGTTCACCGCGACCCGCAAGTCGGTGAACCGCTTCCTCGCGATGTTCCAGTTCTCAGAGGCCGACCTCAAACAGACGATCGGCAACCTGTCCGGCGGGCAGAAGGCGCGCGTCGCCATGGCGCAGTGCCTGCTCTCCGGGGCTTCGGTGCTTCTGCTCGACGAACCGACCAACCACCTCGACCTGTCGAGCACCCAGGTGATGGAGCGGGCCCTCGTGCACTTCCCCGGCGCTGTCGTCGTGGTCAGCCATGACCGGTTCTTCACCGACAAGATCGCCAACCGGTTCCTGGTCTTCGGCAGTGAGGCCGCGGAGCCGGGCGAGATCGAGGTCAGGGTCGCCTGACCCCGCCGGAAACGACCCGCTTACATCAGGCCGAGCGCCCCGAGGGCGAAGCGGATGGCCGGGGCGATGTGGGTCGAATACGCAGGAGTCATGTGCACGGTGTCGTACTTGGTCGGAATCGTGCCCGCGAACGCCGGGCAGGCGCCGTTGTAACAGCTGAACGGCAGCGAGGACACGAAGAAGCTGCCGGATCCGTTTAACGCACTGGTCGCCGCCGCGAAGTCCTGCCAGGCCTGGTCGATGCCCGTGTTGCAGTTCTGCGGGCTCGACACCGGCGAATAGCACTGGCCGAGGCTGGCCCCGAGGGGCGGCGGTGCGAGGTAAACGATCCGGCCGGCGGCGTTGTACACGGCCGCCTCCGCGGCCGTCGACGCGACGAGGGTCTCCGCGGAGAGGGCGGTCCGGTCGGGCGTCTTGCCGAGCGCGTATGCGTTCGAAATCACGACGAGCCGCGGGTTGTCGGCCACGATGCGCTGGGCGACGTCCTGTTTGCGCTGGGGGCAGGCATCCATCACGCCGGCGCCGTCGTTCTGCACGGGCACGGCCGTGAACCGGCAGCCGTACAGGCCGATCGTGGTGATCTTCCACTGCCCGTTGCTGCCCTCCGCGATCGCCTTGAACGCGGGGGCATAGGCAAGGGCCGTCGAGTCGCCCACGAGGTACATGTGATTCGGGGCGTCCGAACTGCCCCAGGTGCAGCCGTCGAAGCTCGGCGTGCTTCCGACATCGAAGCAGCCCCTGGCCGGGTTGTTCTTCGACGTCGTCGCGATCGCGTCGTCGAGGGTGGGGGAGAGGTTCCCCGGCCACTCGGTTGACGAGGCAGCCGCGCCGAGATCCGCCTGCAGCTGGGCTGTCGGGTCCTCCACCGGGCCGGGCGCCGCGATGGGTGCTGCCGGGGAACTCGTGCCGTGCAGGGTGACCTGGGCGCTGACACCGATCACGGTCGCGATCACGAACAGGCTCAGCCCGGCAAGAATGAACTGGGAGCCGAACTTCTCCCGCCAGGTGCGCCAGGCGAGGCGGCTGGATTCCGCTGAATCGCCGAACCGGTGCAGCCACGGTGACCGGTGCAGTGGCTGCTCGATGAGGTAGTACGACACGATCGAGAGCGCGAGGATCATGCCGAGGATGACCTGCACGCTGAGCGTGGGGTCGGCCATCAGCAGGAACACCATCACCGGGAAGTGCCAGAGATACAGCGAGTACGAGAGGTCGCCGATCCAGACGCTGAGCGGGTTCGTGAGCGGGAACAGGTAGTGCTGCGGGCCGGTGATGCCGCCGATGATCACGAGGGCGGTCGCGGCGACGGGGACGGCTGCCCAGGGCCCTGGAAAGGCGAGGGCGTCGTCGATCAGGAAGAAGCCGGCCAGGATCCCGAGCAGTCCAGCCCAGCCGAGGAGCCCGCGCAGGGCGACGGGGATCCGGGGGAAGACCGGGGCGGCCGCGGCGAGCAGGGCGCCGACGCCGAGCTCCCACACCCGGGAGAACGTGGACAGGTAGGCGGCGGACGGCGTGGTCGCGCTCTCACCGAGGGCATGACAAAAAGACACGACAATGACGACGACCATCACCAGGCCGAGGACCACCCTGCCGCGGCGGACGCTCCGCAGGCGCTTCGCGCCCACGGTGAGCACGAGGAGCACCACGATCGGCCAGACGAGATAGAACTGCTCCTCGACCGAGAGCGACCAGTACGGCTGCAGCGGCGAGGCCGGGTCGGTCGCATGGAAGTAGTCCGTGCCGATGGCCGTGAAGTGCCAGTTCGCCGCGAAGACGAAGGCCCAGGCGGCATCCCAGAGCGTGGAGAGCGCCCGCGTGGTGTTGAACAGGAAGTGGGCGAGGACCGCCGTGGCGACCAGTACGGTCAC
Source organism: Cryobacterium sp. 10I1 (assembly GCF_035019805.1). Classification (NCBI taxonomy): domain Bacteria; kingdom Bacillati; phylum Actinomycetota; class Actinomycetes; order Micrococcales; family Microbacteriaceae; genus Cryobacterium; species Cryobacterium sp. 10I1. The sequence continues at coordinate 988 of NZ_JASJVF010000230.1, read as the reverse complement.
CGCGGCCGGAGCGATCCGCCGGATGCGCCTGGCGTAGAAACGCCGGAGCGAAATCGTGCCCGTCGTCTCATGGTCGCGGAGCAGGATCCCGGTGATCAGGAATCCCGAGATGACGAAGAAGATGTCCACGCCGATGAAACCGCCGGTCGGCCACATGATCACGTGGTTGAGCACGACCGCGACGATGGCGACGGCCCGCAGCCCCTGGATATCCCGGCGCACGGTGGTTTCGCGTGGCGGCGCCGGAGCAGGTCGCTCGGTCTTGAGTGTCGATGTCACGGGTCTCCCTGGTTCTGAATGCCCGGGGAGTTTACCGGAAGGATGTGTCATCGCGGATGCGTGCGCGGCTCCCGGAACGCGCGCGGACTCAGGAACGCAGCGCCAGGGCGAACGGGAGCACCGCAGAGGTGCCCGCCCGGCGCAGCAGCCGCCCGGCGACGGTGAGGGTCCACCGGCTGTCGGCGAGGTCGTCGATCAGCAGGACCGGCTTGCCGGCGAAGGGCGCCAGGGACGCGGCGAGTTCGGGCCCGACCTCGAAACGGTTCCACACCGCGGCGAGGCGATAGGCGCTGTTCCCGCCGCTGCCGCCTGCGGGCCCGCCGCCGACGAGGTCCAGGGAGCCGAGCCAGGGCAGGCGCCCGGCCTCCGACAGGGCGCGGGCGACCGAGGCGACGAGAAGCGGATGCCGCCGCGACGGCATGCTGATCACCGCGGCGGGTCGTTCGTCCCAGTTCCAGTCGGCGAGCACCCGTACGCAGGCGCTTGTCATCGCGGCGGTCGCCGGGGCATCCGCTGCCTGGACGGCGAAGAGGTCACGGAGGGGTCCGCCCCAGCCGAGGTCGGTGAGCCGGGCGAGGGCGCGGCCGGGGGCGAGGCGCTCGCCAACCGGGATGTTGCCGCGCACGTCGACCCCGAGGCTCGCGACCCCGGTCGGCCACTGGGCGCGGGGTTCGAGTTCCACGCCGACCCGGTCGAGCGAGGCGGCGGC
>NZ_JASJVF010000229.1:0-5224 GCF_035019805.1 Cryobacterium sp. 10I1 | reverse complement strand
GTGCCGACGAGAGCGGGGTCTTTCACATCGGTTTCGTTCTTCACCACGGTGAAGTTCGACAGGGCGGCGCGGGCTTCGACTTCACGTTTGCCCGAGACGTCCGGCACGACGACGAGCGCGGCGTTGCTCGTGCGCACCGTCACGGCAGCGCCGCGGGCCGCGCTTGCTCCCCCACCGGGCTCGGTGTTCGCGACAACGCCGGCAGGCAGCTCGGAGTCGATGGTTCCGCCATTCACGAAGAGGAAGCCTGCGGATTCCAGGGTCGACTGCGCCTGGCTGAGGCTCTTGCCGCGAAGGTCAGGAATGGACACCTGGGCGGCGTTGATCACCGCGCCGGAGGCCGCGGGAAAGGCAACGCCGGGATACTTCGCATTCGCGACGCTCATCACGTCCGGCCACATCCGATGCCGTGCCGTCGCGGCCTGCTGGCCGTTGAAGGAGGTGGTGCGCTGATCTCTGTCGCCCGTGACGCTCATCACGCCGGCGACGGTGGCGACGGTCGTGCTCGCCCCGCTCATCCAGGTGTCCTTGTTGCCGTCTGTGGTCCCGGTCTTGCCGATCATCGGCGACTTCGGACTGGTCGCCTTGAACGAGGCGGATCCGGTTCCGCTCGCCATGACCTGCTGCATGGCATAGGTCATTCCGGCCGCGACGGTCGGGTCGACCGACTGGTGGCACGCCGACTGCGGCACGGGAAGTGCGGTTCCGTCGGAGCCGGTGATGTGGTCGATCACGATCGGGCTGCAGGTGGTGCCCTTGTTGGCGATGCCGGCGAAGGCGACCGCCATGCTCAGGGGCGCGACCTCGTTGGTGCCGAGCACCGCGGAGGCACCCTGCTCGAGCGGGGCGCCGTCGGCGCGCGTGACGTCGAAGGCCTCCGCGGTCTTGCGGATGCCGCACAGGTCGAGTTTCTTGGCCATGCCGATGAAGCCGGTGTTGATGGACCCGATCGTCGACTGCAGGGCGCTGTAGTTGGCGCCGGATTCGTTCGAGTCGTTCTTGGGGTTGTAGCCGGGGAAGCTCACGGTGCCGCCGGTCGCGCAGCTGTCGCGGAAGGTGCCCCAGTTGGCCTTGCGCCGGGAGTCGACCCGCTCGTTGAGCGAGTGGCCCTCGGTCAGCCACTCGGCGAGGGTGAACACCTTGTACGTCGATCCGGGCTGGAACCCGTGGGAACCGCCCTGGTCGACGTTGGTGTTGTAGTTGATCCCGGTCAGGTTCGACCCGGTGATCGGCACATCCGGGTCCTGGCTGTAGTCCTTGTTCTGCGTCATGGCGAGAACCTTGCCGGTGCCGACTCCGACGCTGACGATCACGCCACCGACGTCCCAGCCGGGGTAGGTGTCAGGAACGTTGGCCTTCATCGTGGCCTCGGCGGCCTGCTGCATGTCGAGGTCGAGGGTCGTGTAGACGTTGAACCCGCCGCGGCGGAAGTTGGCCATCCGGGTGGTGTCGTCGGCTCCGAAGGTCGGGTCGTTCTGCAGGGTATTCACGACGAGGTCGCAGAAGAAGGCACTGCCGCCGGCGGTCTGGCAGCCGGTCGAGGGCACGTGGATGCTGGGCTCGATGGCCGTGGCGATCGCGGCATCGTGGTCGGCCTGGTTGATCTTGCCGTACTTGAGCATCTGGTCGAGGATGTAGTCGCGGCGGTCCTTGTTCGCGGCGTAGCCGTTCGCGGCGCCGTTGGTCTCGCTGTCGGGCTGGTCGAGCTGGAACTTGACCGGGTTGTTCACGATCGCGACCAGGCTCGCGGCCTGCGGGAGCGTCAGCGTCGCCGCCGTCGAACCGAAGTAGTACTCCGCGGCGGACTCGATGCCGTAGACGGTGCCGCCGAAGCCGGTGATGTTCAGGTACTGGCGGAGGATGTCGTCCTTCGCGTACTTCTTCTCCACGCCGATCGCGAGGCGCATCTCCTTGAGCTTGCGATCAGGAGTCTTGGCGATCGCGGCGTCATAACAGTCCGACTTCTTCTGCGTATCCGTGAGCACTTCGCACTTCTGCACGAGCACGTTCTTCACGTACTGCTGGGTGATCGAAGACCCACCGCGAACATCACCGGTGGCGACAGTCGTGACGATCCCGGTCACTGTGCCCTGCAGGTCGATGCCGCCGTGGTCGTAGAACCGGGGGTCTTCACCGGAGGTCGCGGCGTCCTTGACGAACTGGTTGATCGCATCCGAGGCGACCTCGACACGGTTCTGGTCGTAGAACGAGGCCATGAGGTAGGGGGCGCCGGTGCTCGTGGTCGCGTAGATGTTGCTCTTCTGCGAGAGCTGGTCGATCTTCAGGTAATCGGGCAGGTTCTCGAAAACAGTGATCGCGTTTGTCGCAGCAAGGCCGGAGAGGCCCAGGGCGGGAGTAACCGCGGCCGCCACGAGAACACCGGCAACGACACTCATCCCGACAAAACCCAGCAATCCGCCGACCGCTTCAAAATTCCGCCTGGTATTTGGTTTTCCGTACACGTATCCCCCAATTTTATGCCCGGCCATGCGGCAAATTCGCTGCCGCACTGGCTCCCCCGGGACCAATCTATCCCGAAGATGCCGCACGCCGGGGTTCATTTCGAAGGCGACCGACGCAGCTAGGTTTATCGAGAGGGAGATCTATGCCAGCCGATACCAGCACGGAGCGCGTCAGCGCGTCTCGAGGGACGAGCCGATTCGGCCGATGGCCGAACTGGACCCTCGGGCTGATTGTGGCTGCCTTCGCTGTCGCCACGATCTTCGGTACCGCAGGCGACGTGAGTTCGCTCGTACTCGGATTCTTCGCGTTGTGGATTCCCGTCGTCGTGTGCTGGATTGCGATCGGCCGGACACGGTCCCGGCGCAGGGACCTGCACCTGATGACCGCCGCCGTGACGGTCCTGGCGGCCGGAGACACGTTCTTCGCACTGGCGACGACCGGAGGCGAATCCCTGCCGCGTCCGTCCTGGGCGGATGTCGGCTTCCTCGGCTTCTACCCGCTCATGTTCGCGGCACTCGTCGTTCTCGCGAGGCGCACAATCCGGGGTCTCGCGTCTCCGATCGTCCTGGACAGCGCCGTCGGGTCTCTCGGTGCGGCCGCCCTGTTGGCCGTGCTGCTCGATCCGATCCTCAAGGCGGCCCTCGCGACCCCGGGATCGTTCGCCACGACCGTCGCATTTGCGTATCCGCTCGGAGATGTCCTGCTGGTGGCCTTCTTCGTCGGGATTGCAGCCTCCCACGGCACCTCCATCGGCCCGGGCTGGACCCTCCTTGTTCTCGGTCTCGCTGTCTTCACGGCCGCCGACATCATCAGCGTGTCCCTGCACCTGAACGGCCTCTACGTCATCGGCAGCCCCCTCGACATCGGCTGGCCACTGAGCCTCGCCCTGATCGCGTCTTCGGTCGACAGGGAGGCCCGCCTCGGCTCGCACCCTCGCCAGTCGACGTGGGCGATCCCCGAACAGACGGTTCCCGCGATCGCCACGGCCGCGGGTCTCCTGGTCCTGATCATGGGAACCCAGCTGAAGATCTCTCCGCTCGCCGTCGTCCTGGCGGCCCTGACCCTCACCGTGGCGGCACTGCCCCTGATCTTTCGCCAGCGCATCCGTATTGCGGATGCGCATCGCCAGGCGCGGACCGATGAGCTCACGGGGCTGCCCAACCGCCGCGCCCTCTACGCCGATGTGCCCGCCCGGCTGGCCGCGAATCCGCACCGGACGAGCGCGCTCCTCCTTCTCGACCTCGACAAGTTCAAGGAGGTCAACGACAGTCTCGGTCACGATGTCGGTGACCTGCTCCTGTTCCAGGTCGCCGGCCGGATTTCCGGTCAGCTGCGCACCGAGGATCTCTTCGCGCGCGTAGGCGGCGACGAGTTCGTGATCTTTCTCGACGGTTCGGATTCGGTCAGGGCGGAAGCGGTGGCCTGGAAGCTGCGCGCGACCCTGGCCCAGCCGTTCATCCTCGCGGGCATCTCGGTTCAGGCCAGCGCCAGTATCGGGATCGCCGGGTACCCCGACCAGGGCGAGGACCTGACCATGCTGCTCCGCAAGGCGGACATGGCGATGTACACGGCGAAGGCGACCCACAGCGGCCACCACGTCTACCGGGGCACCGACGACAATCACGGGGAGGATCGGCTGCACCTGCTCGAGGAGTTGCGCTTCGCGCTCGTCGATGACCAGCTGGTGCTGCACTACCAGCCCAAGATCGACCTCAAAACCGGGGACGTCTGCGGGGTCGAGGCCCTGGTCCGCTGGAACCACCCGACGAGGGGTTTGTTGCAACCCGACGATTTCCTCGATCTCGTCGAGGAGTCAGGGCTGATGCATGCGATGACCGAGATCGTGCTGCGTGAGGCCCTTGACCAGGCCGCAACCTGGTCTGGCCAGGGCCGGACGCTGACGATGGCGGTCAACATGTCCCCGAGTTCCCTGATCGACACGGTGCTGCCCGAACGGATCAGCGCGATGCTGTCGTCGCGTGGCCTGTCCCCCACAGTGCTGGTCCTCGAGATCACCGAAGATTTCCTCCTCTCCGACCGGGAACGCGCGCGCAGCATCCTCACCCGGTTGCAGGCGACGGGAATTCGGATCTCCATCGATGACTTCGGGACCGGGTACAGCTCCCTGGCGTACCTGCGTGACCTGCCGATCGACGAGCTCAAACTCGACAAGTCCTTCATCATCCCGATGAAGGACGATCCTCGCGCAACGGCCCTCGTCGTCTCGACCATCGACATGGCACACAGCCTCGGCCTGCGCATGGTGGCCGAGGGCGTGGAGGACGCTACGGCATACTCGGAGCTCATCGGCTTCGGCTGCGATGTCGCTCAGGGGTTTCTGATGTCCCACCCTGTGCCTGCGGCCGAGCTGGAAGACTGGTTCGCCGCGAGAGCGTTGGATGGAAGCGCTCTGGGCCACATATCAGGCTGAGTGGTTCGCTCACGGAAGGGCGCCGGCGTCGTCGACCTGCAGAACACCCGTCTCCATGATGACGGGGAGGCGAGCGGTCTGAGCGCGCAGGTAGCCGGCGAAACCCCCGGGCGTGCGTCCGACGAGTCGCCCACTCGTACGAACCGGGATGCGTGCCGTGCGGATCTCGCACACCCGCAGCCTCCGCAGTGCCGCGACGAGTGCAATGTCCTCGTCGGCGTCGATACCGGGGAATTCCCCGGCAGCGAGGTACCGGTCTGCCCGCACACCGAGATTGGCCCCGTGCACGTGCGGATGTCCCTCGACGAGCCACTGCTCTGCCGCCCAGCG
>NZ_JASJVF010000228.1:0-5229 GCF_035019805.1 Cryobacterium sp. 10I1 | reverse complement strand
CGATCACGAGAACGCCGGGATCGAGCTCGCCGAGCAGGGAGCGCGGGCCGAGCCGGTCGGCGATGACGACATCCGCTTCGTCGAGCAGCCGGCGGCCGAGCACGGTGATCAGGCCGGGATCGCCGGGTCCGCCACCGACCAGGTGCACGGTGCCGGGGCGCACGGTGTCGGGGCTCACCGGCCGGCCGTCAGGTAGAGGCCGCGGCGGCGGAGCAACCGGCGTTCTGCCGGGGCGAAGAGCACGAGCTCGACGAGGATGCCGACGAACAGGATCACCAGGATCGTCGCGAGCACCCCGGGCAGGTCGGCGAGCTCGCGGCTCTGCTGCAGCCTCGAACCGAGGCCGAAACCGATCGAGCCGCCGACGGCGATGATCTCCGCTGCCATCAGGGACCGCCAGGAGAAGGCCCAGCCCTGCTTGAGGCCCGCGAGGTAGCCGGGCATCGCGGCGGGCAGCACGACGAGGGTGGCCATCTCGAAGCGGTTCGCGCCGAGCACGGTGCCCACGCGGCGCAGCTGCGGCGGGATCTGGTCGACGCCGGCGACCAGCCCGTTGGCGATCGAGGGGACGGCGCCCATCAGCACGACGAAGTACACGGTCGCGTCGCTCAGGCCAAACCAGAGGATCGCAGCGGGCACCCAGGCGACGGAAGGAAGCACCTGCAGCCCGGAGAGCAGCGGTCCGAGCGCGCGGCGGAGCAGCCGCCACTCCGCAAGGAGAAGGCCGAGCGGGGTTCCGATCGCGACGGCGATCAGGAACCCGATCCCGCCGCGGGAGAGGCTCGTGACCACAGCCGTCTGCAGGTGACCGGTCGACCAGAGGTCGGTGATCGAGGTGAGCACGTCGAGCGGACCGGGAGTGAGGTCGGGGCGCGGCTTGGCGATCACGATATAGAACTGCCACGCCGCGATGAGGGCGAGCAGGAGCACGACCGGCGGCAGGACGCCGTCGGCGAACCGGCGCCACGGGCCCTTCTCGACGAGGGGGGACGTCTGCAGGGCGTCGAGCCCGGCTTCGAGCGAACGGAAGTCCGCCCGGGTGCTCACCGAGGAGCCGGACGCGGCGTCGGGCTCCAGGGAGCCGGGGGTGATGGTCTCGGAACGGGTCTCAGGCGGCATTACGGCGGATCTCCTCTCGGAGGTGGTTGGTGATCTCGATGGAGAGGCGGGAAACCTCCGGGGATTCGATCCGGCGCGGACCGTTGTCCTCGATGCGCCACTCGTTCCTGATCCGGCCGGGACGGCTCGACATCAGCAGCACCCGCTGCCCGAGCCGTGCGGCCTCGCGCACGTTGTGCGTGACGAACACGATCGTGCGGCCGGTTTCATGCCAGACCCGTTCGAGTTCCTCGTGGAGCAGATCGCGGGTGATCGCGTCGAGGGCGGCGAAGGGCTCGTCCATCAGCAGGACCTTGCGGTCCTGCGCGAGTGACCTGGCGAGGGCGACACGCTGCCGCATGCCCCCGGAGAGCTCGTGCGGGCGCTTGTTCGCGGCATCCGCGAGGTTGACCAGGTCGAGGAGCTCGAGTACCTCGCCGCGACGCCGGCCGCGCGGGACCCCGCGCAGCTTGAGGGCGAGTTCCACGTTGCGGCTCGCGGTCAGCCAGGGGAACAGGGCCGACTCCTGGAACATGACGGCGCTCTTCCCGCTCGCGACCGTGACGGTGCCCTCCGACGGGTGTTCGAGGCCGGCGATGATGTTGAGCAGGGTCGACTTGCCGCATCCGGATGCGCCGAGCAGGCAGACGAATTCGCCAGGCTTGATCGTGAGGTTGATGTTGTCGAGCACCACGGGTCCGGCCTTGCCGAACCGCTTGGACAGTCCCTCGACCCGGATCGCGGTCTCGACGTCCGCTGCGACGACCGCGGCAGGCGCGGTGTTTGTGCTGACGCTGATGCCCTGCGGCCGGTTCCCTGAACCGTCGGTGCGGTCGCGCTCTGTCACGGACACGGCGCTCACCGTGCTCCAGAGCCGGTGACGATCCCTGCGGCGAGGGTGGCACCGTCCTGCGCGTTGATCACGAGGAACGCGCCGGAACGGCGGTTCTCGGTGAAGGTCTCGATCGGCAGCGGAGCCGCGAGGCGCAGGCCGACCTCGCCGATGTCGTTGACCTCGAGGCTGCCGGCCGGTTCGAGTTCGAGCGTGTCGAGGTTGAGGCGCCCGGTGACGGCGGCTACGAGGGCCTGGACGGTGTTCGTGCCGAACTTGACCAGGGTGCGGTCGCCCGGCCTGAGTGCCCGCGGGTCCAGCCAGAACAACGCGGCGGTGAGTTCCCTGGTCGATTCGGGCAGGGTGCCCGCTGCGCCGATGACCGCACCGCGGGCGATGTCGAGGTCGTCGGAGAGGCGCACGGCGATCGACATCGGTGCGAACGCCTCGGTGAGTTCGATGCCGGCGAAGTCGATGCCGGTCACGACGGTCGTCGCCCCGCCCGGGGCGACGCTCACGCTGTCGCCGACCCGGACGGTGCCCGAAGCGACCTGCCCGGCGTACGCCCGGTAGTCGCGGAAGGAGTCCGCATCCTCCGGTGCGACGGCGACGGCGCCCTGGGGCCGGAGCACGAGCTGAACGGGCAGCCGGAACGCCTCGATCGCGGTCTCGACCTCGTCGACGACCGGGAGGCTCTCGAGCAGTTCGAGCAGGCTCGGCCCGTCGTACCAGGGGGTCCGTGGCGAACGGTCGACGACGTTGTCTCCGACGAGCGCAGAGACGGGCAGCACGTGCACGGCACCGAGGCCGAGATCGGCCGTGACGGCGCGCACCGATGCTGCGACCGCTGCGAACGCGGACTCGTCGTAGTCGAGGAGGTCGATCTTGTTGACCGCGATGATCACATGCGGCACGCGCAGCAGGGACACCACGGAGAGGTGCCGCCTGGTCTGCTCGAGCACGCCCTTGCGCGCGTCGATGAGCATGATCACGGCGTCGGCCGTCGTAGCGCCGGTGACCATGTTGCGGGTGTACTGCACGTGCCCGGGGCAGTCGGCGAGGATGAAGGAGCGGCGCGCTGTCGCGAAGTAGCGGTACGCGACGTCGATCGTGATGCCCTGCTCGCGTTCGGCGCGGAGGCCGTCGGTGAGCAGCGCGAAGTCGATGCCGCCGTCGTCGCCGCCGAAGCCGCGCTCCGTGGACGTTCGGGTGACGGACTCGAGCTGGTCGGCGAGGATCGCCTTCGAGTCGTGCAGGAGACGCCCGACGAGGGTCGACTTGCCGTCGTCGACGGAGCCGGCGGTCGCGAACCGGAACAGGGTTCCCGGGGCGTCTGCGCCGTCGTGGGTGCCGGCATCCGCCGGGCTGAGGAGTGCCTGAGTCATCAGAAGTACCCGTCCTTCTTGCGGTCTTCCATGGCCGCTTCGGAGATGCGGTCGTCGGCGCGCGTCGCGCCGCGTTCGGTGATGGTGGAGAGGGCGACCTCGCGCACGACGGCGGCGACGGATGCGGCGTCCGATTCGACGGCGCCGGTGCAGCTCATGTCGCCGACCGTGCGGTAGCGGACGGTGCGGGTCTCGACTGCTTCGCCCGGGCGCGGCTCTGAGACGGGGCCGATCGCCCGCCACATGCCGTCGCGGCGGAAGACCTCGCGCTCGTGGGCGTAGTACAGCGGCGGCAGTTCGATGCCCTCGCGTTCGATGTAGCGCCAGACGTTGTACTCCGTCCAGTTGCTGATCGGGAACGCGCGCACGTGCTGGCCGACCGTGTGACGGCCGTTGTAGAGGTTCCAGAGTTCGGGGCGCTGGTTGCGGGGATCCCACTGGCCGAATTCGTCGCGGAGCGAGAGGATGCGCTCCTTCGCGCGGGCCTTGTCCTCGTCGCGGCGGGCGCCGCCGAAGACCGCGTCGTGGCGGCCTGCGGCGATCCCGTCGAGGAGCGGGAGCGTCTGAAGCGGGTTGCGGGTGCCGTCGGCGCGCTCCTGCAGGCGGCCGTCGTCGATGTAGTCCTGGACCTTCGCGACGGTGAGGCGGAGGCCGAGGCGCGCGACCGTCGCGTCCCGGAACGCGAGGACCTCTGGGAAGTTGTGGCCGGTGTCCACGTGCAACAGCCCGAACGGCACCTTGCCGGGCCAGAAGGCCTTCGCGGCGAGGTGCAGCACGACGACGGAGTCCTTGCCGCCGGAGAACAGCAGGACGGGACGTTCGAATTCTGCGACGACCTCACGGATGATGTGGATCGCCTCGCTCTCGAGCACGTCGAGCTGGGAAAGCCGGTGGCTCCCGGCCGCCTGCACGGGCGGCGCGGATGTCATGGCGGTCGTGGTGGTCGTGGCTGTCGTGACGGCGTTCACTCGTGGAGCCCGCATTCTGTCTTGGCCAGGTTCGCCCAGCGTCCGGATCGGGGATCGTCGCCAGCGGCGACGGGCTTCGTGCACGGCGCGCAGCCGATGGAGGGGTACCCCTGCTCGAGCAGCGGGTTCACCGGAACCTGGTGGTAGCCGGCGTAGTCGAGGATGTCGTCGAAGCTCCACGCCGCGAGCGGGTTGACCTTGACGAGGCCGTTGCGCTCGTCCCAGGTCACGAGCGGGGTGTTCGCCCGGGTCGGTGCCTCGTCGCGTCGCACGCCGGTGAACCAGAGTTCGTAGCCCGTGAGCGAGCGCTGCAGGGGTTCGACCTTGCGCATCGCGCAGCAGAGGTTCGGGTCGCGGCTGAAGAGTTCCGCGCCGTGCTCGGCGTCCTGTTCCGGGACGGTCTTCGCGGGGAGCACGTCGACGATCCGCACCGGGAGAAGCCGGGCGACGGTGTCGCGGGTCTCGTAGGTCTCGGCGAAGTGGTACCCGGTGTCGAGGAAGAGCACGTCCACGCCGGGCAGCTGCGCGGCGACGACGTGCGGGAGGACGGCGTCGGCCATCGAGCACGCGACGGCGACGTGGGCGACGGGGAAGTTCGCCGCGACCCAGGCGACGACCTCGGCGTAGCCGGCCTCGCCGAGCTCAGCGGCTCCGCGGGCGGCGAGCGCCTTGAGTTCCTCGGCGCTCCGCCGGGGAGCGACGGCCGTCGTGGTGACGGTCGTGGGTCCGGTTCCGGTTGTGGTGTCGCTCATTGCAGGGCCTCCTCGTCGGCTCGGTGCGCCCAGACGGCAAAGGTCTCTGTCTCGCCGCGGTCGGCGAGGAAGCGGAGCACAATGCGTTCGACGTAGTCGGCGATGTCGTCAGCGGTCACCTTGAGGCCGCGGACGGTTCGGCCGAGACCGGCCTCTTCGCGGTCCTGCGAGGCGAGGCCGCCGCCGAGGTGCAC
>NZ_JASJVF010000227.1:0-5264 GCF_035019805.1 Cryobacterium sp. 10I1 | reverse complement strand
GTCCTGTCCCTCATCGGCGCCGGTCTGCTCCTGCTCGGCACCGTCGCCGCGATCTCGCGGGCGGCGCGAGTGTTGTGGTACTTGGCGAGGGACGCCTGGATCGGACGCATGGTTCCGGCCGCGTCGAGTTCGGCGAGGCGCAGGCAGTAGAGCTGCATCGCGGTCAGCTGGGACAGCATCCGCGTGAGTCGTTCCTGCACGAGCTGGAAGCCGGCGAGCGGCTTGCCGAACTGGATGCGCTGGTTCGAGTAGCTGAGGGCGGCCTCGAAAACCGCGGTCGCGTGGCCGAGCGCCGACCAGGCCACACCGAGGCGGGTGGCGAACAGCACGGTCGCGGTGTCCTTGAAGGTGCGGGTGCCCGGCAGGAGGGCGTCGAGGGGCACGCGCACGTTGTCGAGCACGATGCGAGCCTGGTGGATGCCGCGAAGGGAGCCCTTCCCGGTGATCGTCTGGGCCTGGTAGCCGGGGGTGTCCTGCGGCACGAGGAACCCGCGCACGTTGCCGTCGTCGTCGCGGGCCCAGACCACGGTCACGTCGCCGACGGAGCCGTTGCCGATCCACTTCTTCTCGCCGGTGATCACCCACTCGTCGCCCTCGCGGGTCGCGGTCGTCTCGAGCGCGACGGAGTCGGAGCCGTGGTCGGGTTCGGTGAGGGCGAAGGCGCCGAGCTTCTCGGCGCGGGCGAGGGGGATGAGCCACTCGGCCTTCTGGGCTTCGCTCCCGTAGAGGGCGATGCTGCGGAGCGCGAGCCCGCCCTGCACGGCCACCACGGTGCCCATCGAGCCGTCGCCACGGGAGATCTCCATGTTGACGAGGCCGGCGGCGAGCGGGGACATCGGGGTAAGGCCGGGGCCGACGACGCCGTCGGTGAGCAGGTCGAGTTCGCCGAGCCTGCGGACGAGGTGCAGCGGATACTCGGCCTTGTCCCAGGCCTCGGTGACCTCGTCGAGCGTCTCGATCGCGAAGGCGCGGGCCCGGTCCCAGAAGACGCGGTCGGCGGCGGGCACGTCCCGGAAGAGTTCGTAGTAGTCGGTGTCGAGCGGCACGGATACGTCGTAGTCGGGCACGGTTCCCCTTCATTGGGTTCGGCTGGTGTGACACTCAGTGTCGGGTCAAATGACACTGAGTGTCAAGTTGCGCGCCCCGGCGTGCTCGCGGCGCGGCGTCCACCGAGGGCGCGTGCGACCTCTCGGGAGAGCTCGTCCGGGGAAATCGTTTCGGAGAACACCGCTACGACGAGCTCGGCTGAGGCCTCCCCCGCCCGCTGGTGCCCGTCCGCGTGCTGCCCGGCCTGGTCAGGTGCCGCGTCGGGGTGGAAGAGGCGCCCCACTTCGCGGAGCTCCGCGGCGAGTTCCTCTGCGAGATGCGCGGCATGCTCGGCGTCCCGCGCGGCATCCATGTCGGCGTCGCTCACTGAGACCGGCTCGGCGTTCGACGCGGCGTTCGACGCGGCCCCCGTTTCGGACGAGGACGGGACAGGGCCGCGGATCAGGCGGCGGAGTTCGTAGTTGTGCGTTGCTGTGATCGCTGCGGCGTAGCGGATGGCGGTGAGCTGCGGCACGTCGGGACGGGCGGAGCGGAGGTAGGCGGCGAACATCCGCTCGTAACGGATGGCCATGATCGTCTCGCGGTCGCGGAGGGCCGGGGTGTCGCGCACGATGAGATCGCGGACGCGGACGTTGTCGAGCCGTTCGCGGAATCGCTCGAAGACCATCGTCGCGGCGTCACGGACCGCAAGCCAGGGGTCGTCGTGTTGCGCGGCGAAGTAGGCGGCGATCTGCACGGCGAGTTCGTCATGGTCGGCGAAGATCACATCTTCCTTGGATCGGAACTGCCGGAAGAAGGTGCTGCGCGAGACGCCGGCGGCCCTGGCGACGTCGGTCGCGGTCGTGGCCTCGTAGCCGTTGGTGCGGAACAGGCGCACGGCGATGTCGGCCACCTCGACGCGGGAGCGGGTGCGAGCCGGACGGGGCTGGCCGGAGGCCTCTGTTGCGGAAACGGACATCAGTCGCGAAAGTAGCACGGAATCGCGCAGTCTCCTTCCCACCCGAACGCCTGGCGCAGGGCGGGTTCAGCGCAGGGCTGCGAGCTCCTCCGTCTCGGCGATCACGTCGACCATCGCGGTGCCCCGGAGCACGGTGACCGGAAGCGGCATCGGCGTACTGACCAGGCCGAGGTATGCCCGGCGCACCCTGCCTTCCCGCTGAAGCGTCTCGATGATGCGCCGGGACGTGGGGTTGATCGGCACGGCGGGGCCGAGTCCGACCTCTGCGGCGGCCGTGTTGATGCCCACGACGGTGCCGCGCGAGTCGGCGAGCGCCCCACTGGAGTTGCCGGGGTTTGACGGCTGCATCCGTCTGGATGACGTCTTCGATGACCCGGGCAGCCGACGCGGAGAGTGTCGGCGTTGCCGAGCCGGGCGGGCTCCGGCGGGGTCAGCGCACGGGAACGGACCACGGCGAGGTCGGAAAGCGGGTCGGAGCCGACGATCTCGATGGCGCTGCTCGTGCTGTCGGAGAAGAGGGCGAGGCCGGCATCCGCCCCGAGCACGACGTGAGCGTTCGTGAGCAGGTAGCCCTGTGCGGAGTAGAGCAGGGCCGAACCGGCGCCGCGGCGCACCCGTCCGCGCGGCGTGGCGACCGACATCTCGATCGCCGCGACCTGGCGGGTCACGGTCGCGGCGACCTCGGTCACGACCCGGGAGTACGCGTCGAGCGGACCCTCCCTCGGGTCGTCCGTTTCTTCGGCCAGCTCCTCTCCTCCCGTTCTCGCTCACCGCGGTCGCCGCGGATGCCGCCCCCTGTAACCGGGGTCTGCCCGCGTCACCGCTCCCCGGTCAACGCCCTCGGCGCACACAGCAGGCGGGCTGAGCGCACGTTTCTCCCCGGCCGGCAGCGCGAGGCTGCGACGGGCGCGATCACCCTCGAGGTGCGGGAGTTCTGCGCCCGGGCGCCCCGGCAGGACCAGGCCGAGCGCGCCTGACCGCAACCTGACCGCGCACCCGATCCGTCATTGTTCCTGGCCCGCCTCTCCGTAAGTTGGGGAGCGGACGAGCGGAGCACACGTGGCAGAGATCGATCAGAATCCCCTTCCGATAACTGACCGGGCACGGGTTGCGGAGCCTGCGACGCCTCTGGGCACGGCCGAGGAGACGGCTCCGCGTGGCCAACGGTTGCGTGTCCCGCGGTTCAGCGGCCGCCCGATACTCAGCAAGGTCCCCGAGGTGACCGCCGCGTTCTGGGTCACCAAGGTGCTCACGACCGGGATGGGCGAGACGACGGCCGACTACCTCGTGCACCAGATCGACCCGCCCGTCGCCGTCGGCCTCGCGGGCCTCGGCCTGTTCGCCGCCCTGCTCCTGCAGTTCGCCGTTCGCCGTTACGTCGCGTGGGTCTACTGGCTCGCCGTCGTCATGGTGAGCATCTTCGGCACGATGGCAGCCGATGCCGTGCACGTAGGCCTCGGAATCCCCTACCTCGTGTCCACGGTCGCCTTCGTCCTCGCGCTCGCTGCGATCTTCCTTGCGTGGCGGACGACCGAGAAGTCGCTCTCCATCCACAGCATCGTGACCCGCCGCCGCGAGTTCTTCTACTGGGCGACGGTCCTCACCACCTTCGCCCTCGGCACCGCTGCCGGCGACCTGACCGCGATGACCTTCGGCCTCGGCTACCTCGCGTCGGGAATCGTCTTCGCTGTGCTCATCGCCATCCCCGCACTGGCGTATCGCCGCTTCGGCATGAACGCAACGCTCGCATTCTGGTTCGCGTACATCCTGACCCGGCCGCTCGGGGCATCCTTCGCCGACTGGGCCGCCGTCTCGCTCGAGCGGGGCGGCCTCGACTTCGGCACGGGACCGGTGAGCCTCGTGCTCTTCGGCGCAATCGTCGCCCTCCTTGCCGCCCGCGCGATCCCGCCGCGCTCTCCCGCCGCGCTCCCGCGAGAATGCACGTTTGGCCCTTAAGTTACCGGCGATAAGGGCCGAAAGTGGACTCTCGCGGCGGGAAGCGGGGCTATTCGGTACCGAGGCCCGCGGCCGAGACCGGCTTCTCACCGGCCGCCGTGCGCACCTTGTTGAGCGCGGTCAGGTCGAACAGGCCGTTCAGGTCGCCGGTCTTGGTGGTGCCGGCCGACACGCCGTTCTCGAGGCTCACCGCGAACGTCGACGCGAGCGGGTCCGTCGAGAACGTCACCTTGGTCAAGGCTCGCGTGATCACGGCATCGGAGAGAGCCTTCCCGCTGTCGGCCGTGAGCTTCTTGTTGATCACGGTTGCCGCATCCGTCGGGTTCTTCGTGAGCCAGTCGACGGATGCCGCGTTGCCGGCCACGAGGGCCCGGACCGTCTCCGGGTGCTCGGCCAGGAATCCCTTCCGCACCAGGAGTACGGTCGTCGGGAAGGCGCCGTCCGGCCACAGCGAGGACTCGTCGACGAGCACTTTGGCGCCGGCGTCGACGACGAGGCGGGAGACCCAGGGCTCCGGTAGCCAGGCGCCGTCGATGGCGCCGCTCTGGAACAGGGTGAGGGTCTGTGCGTTCTCGGTCGGCGTAATCTTCACGTCGCCGCCGCCGGAGGTGTCCGTTGTGAAGCCTTTGCTGCTCAACCAGGCTCGCAGTGCGACGTCCTGAGTGTTGCCGAGCTGCGGGGAGGCGAGGGTCTTGCCCTTGAGGTCGGCGGCGGAATTGATCCCCTCGCGCACGACGAGGGCTGCTCCGCCGCTTGTCGCGCCTGCGACGATCTCGACCGACTCGCCTTTGCTCTTGATGTAGCTGTTCACGGCCGGGCTCGGGCCGATGTATGCCGCGTCGATCGCGCCGGCGCTGAGCGCCTCGATCGTCGCGGGGCCGGCGTTGAAGATCTGGGTGCTGAGCTTGGTGCTGCCGAGGGAATCCTGCAGCAGGCCGTTCTCGATTCCGACGAGGGCAGGGGCTTGGGTGACGTTGTCGAAGTAGCCGAGCCGGAGCTCTGCGGCCGGACCGGCTGCGGTGGCACCGGAGGTGGCATCGGCCGAGGCGGCGCATCCGCTCAGGGTGGTGGCGAGCAGGGCGACGGATGCCGCGCCGAGGGCGAGGCGCATCCCCGTGCGACGAGCAGTGGTGTGGGTCTTGGTGGACATGGGCTTCACTTCCATTCGGTGGACGGCGTACGCTGCGGCACCCGGGGTGGTGGGGGGGGCCGGGGGGGGGGCGGGCCCCCACAGGGCGACGGTCAGGCGGTGATGCGCGGGCGGCGGTCCTTGACGAAGAACCCGTAGGAGAGTGCACCGACC
>NZ_JASJVF010000226.1:0-5292 GCF_035019805.1 Cryobacterium sp. 10I1 | reverse complement strand
GGTCTGCAGGCCGAAGCGGCCACCGGTGCGCTCGAGGGTGCCGAGGAGGGTGCCGAGCAGGCGGGTGCCGGAGGAGCCGAGCGCGTGGCCGAGGGCGATCGCACCGCCTGCCGGGTTGAGCCGGACGGGGTCGGCGTCGAATTCGCGCGCCCAGACGAGCGGCACGCACGCGAAGGCCTCGTTGACCTCGTAGGCGTCGAGGTCGTCGAGGTCGAGGCCGGAGCGGGCGAGGATGCGCCGGGTCGCCGGGATCACGCCGGTGAGCATCGGGAGCGGGTCGCTCCCCGTGATGGCGAAGCTGTCGAACCGCGCCCGCGGGGTGCAGCCGAGCTGGGCGGCGCGGGCGGCGCTCATGATCAGCACGGCGGAGGCGCCGTCGGTGAGTGGCGACGAGTTACCCGCGGTGGTCAGCCAGTCGAGGTCGGGGAATCGGTCCGCAAGGGCATCGGTGCGGAACGCGGGCGGCAAGGCGGCCAGGGTGTCCAGCGTGGTACCGGGGCGGATGGTCTCGTCCTCGGTGACGACGGTGCCGTCCGGCAGCCGGACCGGCACGAGGCCGCGCGCGAAGTCACCGCTTTCGCGCGCCTCGGCGGCCAGCCAGTGCGACCGGGCCGCGTAGTCGTCGAGCTCCGTGCGGGTCAGGCCCCAACGGCGGGTGATCAGCTCGGCGGAGACGCCCTGGCCGACGAGACCGTTCGGGTAGCGCTCGTGCAGGAGACGACCGGACGGATCCTGGCCCGGGCGCAGGGACGAGCCGAGCGGAACCCGGCTCATCGACTCGACTCCGCACGCGATCACGATGTCGTAGCTTCCGGCGATCACGCCCTGGGCGGCGAAGGTCGCAGCCTGCTGGCTCGAACCGCACTGCCGGTCGATCGTCGTGCCCGGCACGGACTCCGGGAATCCCGCGCTGAGCAGCGCGGTGCGGGTCACGTTGTAGCCCTGCTCACCCGTCTGCGTGACGCAGCCCCCGATCACGTCGTCGACGAGCGCGGGGTCGAGGTCGTTCCGGCGCACCAGCTCGGCGAGCACCCCGGCGAGCAGGTCCGCCGGGTGCACCCCCGACAGTGCTCCACCCGGTTTGCCCCGCCCGGACGGGGTGCGCACGACATCGATGATCACGGCCTCGTTGCTCATGCCGACAGCCTAGGCCTATGCCGCGCCGCCGGGGCCCGCCGCTGGGTCCCGCCGCCGTTGGTGCGTCGCGTGGTTCCGCGAGAGTGGATGCGCGGCGCGGGTCAGGCGGAGAGCGCCCACATCGCGACGGCGCTGGCCGCGGCCACGTTGAGGGAGTCGATGCCGTGCTTCATCGGGATCTGCACGACGCTGTCGGCTGCGGCGAGGGCGTCCTCGGTGAGGCCCTCGCCCTCTGCGCCGAGCAGCAGGGCGAGCTTCTCGTGATCGCGATCATCGAAGTCGCGCAGGCTGACGGCATCCGCCCGGAGGGCGAGCGCGGCGACGTGGAAGCCGCGCCTCGACAGCAGCGCACGGGTGCTCGGCCAGTCGCCGACGCGGGTCCACGGCACTTGCAGCACCGTCCCCATCGAGACGCGGATGGCGCGGCGGTAGAACGGGTCGGAGCAGCGCGGCGTGACGAGGATCGCATCCGCCCCGATCGAGCCGGCGGAGCGGAAGATCGCACCGACGTTGGTGGGGTCCGACACGTTCTCAAGGATCACGATGCGCCGGGCCCCGGCGAGCAGGGTGTCGGCGTCCGGCAGGGCGGGCCGGTTCATCGCGGCGATCAGGCCGCGGTGCAGGATGTACCCGGTCAGCTCGGCGAGGAGCTCCCCTGGCCCGACGAACACCGGCACGTCCTCGCCGACGAGGGCGCGGGCCTCGTCGACCGTATTGCCGAGCGCGAGCACGGAGCGGGGCCGGTGGCCGGCCCGCAGCGCCCGCTCGAGCACGAGCGCCGACTCGGCGATGTACAGGCCGTGCTCGGTGCCGCGGGCCTTCTTGAGGGCGACGTCGGTGACGTGGGCGTAGTCGACGAGCCTCGGGTCGTCGAGGTCGGTGATCTCGATGACGGGCATCCGTTCAGTCTACGAGCCGGGGGCGCTAGTCGGCGAAGGGGTCCGGGGTCATCGTGTACTTGGTCGAGAGGTACTCCTGGATGCCCTCCGGGCCGCCCTCGCGGCCGAGGCCGGATTGCTTGACCCCGCCGAATGGTGCGGCCGCGTTCGAGATCACGCCGATGTTGAGCCCCATCATGCCGGTCTGGAGGCGTTCGACCATGCGCTGCCCGCGGGCGAGGTCCCGGGTGAAGACGTAGCTGACCAGCCCGAACTCGGTGTCGTTGGCGAGGCGCACGGCGTCGTCTTCCTCGTTGAAGGTCGCGATCGCGAGCACAGGCCCGAAGATCTCCTCGCGCAGGATGTCGCTGCCCGGCGCGACTCCGGCCAGCACGGTCGGTTCGAAGAAGGTGCCGGCGCCTTCGATCGAGTCGCCGCCGGTGAGCAGTCTCGCGCCGCGCTCGAGGGCGTCCTGCACCAGGGTGGATGCCTTCTCAACGGCCCCGGCGTTGATCAGCGGTCCGATGT
The DNA here is from genome assembly GCF_035019805.1 of Cryobacterium sp. 10I1. NCBI lineage: Bacteria > Bacillati > Actinomycetota > Actinomycetes > Micrococcales > Microbacteriaceae > Cryobacterium > Cryobacterium sp. 10I1. Next base: position 2,749 of record NZ_JASJVF010000226.1, on the reverse strand, counting down.
TCACGCCCTCTGCAGTGCCGCGACCCACGACGAAGTCCTGCACCCGCTCGGTGACCCGGCGGGCGAACTCCTCCGCGACGGACGCCTGCACGATGAACCGGTTGGCGGCCGTGCACGCCTGCCCGACGTTGCGGAATTTCGCCGCGATCGCGCCGTCGACGGCCTTGTCGAGGTCGGCGTCGGCGAAGACGATGAACGGCGCGTTCCCGCCGAGTTCCATCGAGGTGCGCAGCACGCCCTGGCCTGCCTGGCCGATCATGCGGCGGCCGACCGCTGTCGACCCGGTGAAGCTGAGCTTGCGCAGCCGCGGGTCTGCGATGATCGGGTCGGACACCGCGCCGGAGCGCGAGGTCGTGATGACATTGAGCACACCGGCGGGGAGCCCGACCTCGGCGAGAAGCTTGGCGAAGTACAGGGTCGTGAGCGGGGTCAGCGACGCCGGCTTCACGACGACGGTGCAGCCGGCGGCGAGCGCGGGAGCGATCTTGCGGGTGGCCATGGCGAGCGGGAAGTTCCAGGGCGTGATCAGGAAGCAGGGGCCGACCGGGTGCTGGGATACCAGCATCCGCCCGGTGCCCTCGGGGTTGGTGCCGTACCGGCCGCTGATGCGCACGGCCTCTTCGCTGAACCAGCGCAGGAATTCGCCGCCGTATGCGACCTCGCCGTATGCCTCGGTGAGCGGCTTGCCCATCTCGATCGTCATCAGTAGCGCGAACTCCTGCTGGCGCTCCTGCATCAGGTCGAAGGCCCGCCGCAGGATCTCACCGCGGACCCGGGGTGGGGTCGCCGCCCAGCTGTCCTGGGCGTCGACGGCGGCGTCGAGGGCTGCTGCGCCGTCGTCGACCCCGGCGTCGGCGATCGAGGCGATGACGAGCCCGGTGGCCGGGTCGACGACGTCGAGCGTCGCCCCGTCACGTGCAGGCACCCACTCCCCGTTGATGAAGAGTTCCTTCGGAACCATCCGGAGAAGTTCGGCTTCGGTGACGTTCGTCATAGTGTCTCCCTGTCGCGAGTGTCTGCTGCTCTGCGTCATCCAGCCTATCCGGGGGCGGCCGCGCTCACGTAGCGTGCAGTTCTCCGCGCACGATCGAATTTCCTGAGTGGGCCGGGTTTCCGTTGTCGGGTTCCGCCGAAACGTCGACGAGCGGGTACTGGGCGAGGTCGACGTCGTCGGGAATGTCGAAGTGGCCGGTGCTGCCGTCGAGGAGGCCGATGCTGATCAGTCCGGAGGCATCCGCCTTGATCAGCCAAACCTCGCGCAGGGGGGCCGCCGCGGTGGCGACGGCGAGGCCGGTGAGGTCGACGACGACCTCGCGGTGTCCGCCGGGCATGGCCTCGACCTCGGCGCTGCCGCTCGCCTGCCAGCCGGGGAACGGCTCGAGGCGGGCCTCGTAGGTGACGGGCGCTGTCGCGGGCGGCTGCACCGCATCGACCCAGCGCGCCGCGCCGAAGCCGGCGAGGACCAGGACCACGGCCGCGGCCGCCGCCAGGAGGAGGCGCACCCCGGTTCGACTCCTGGCTTTCGCCCGTCGACGCGGACGCAGCGCAGCGGGCGAGTCGGACGTGGGCGGACGGGCGGCGGCTGGGCCCGCGGCGGGTGTGGCAGGCGTGGCAGGCGTGGCAGGCGTGGCGAGTATGGCGGGCATGGCGGATGCCTCCCGCTCGCCCTCGAGGAGGTCGGTCAGGTCGTCACCGGCACCGGCACCGGCACCGGCACCGGCAGCATCCGCCGGGCGCACGAAGTCGCGGATTCTCGGCGGCGCACCGACGGCGGCGCTGAGACCGAGGGTCGCGTGGATGCCCGCCCACACGGCGGCGGAGGGCTCGGTGAGGCTGATGTGCCTGGCGGACCGACCGACCGCGGCGGTGTGCTGCAGCGAGATCAGTTCGAGCGCACACTGCGGGCACTCGGCGAGATGCCCGCGCTCTGCCTCGGTGAGGTCGAACTCGGCGAGGGCGATGAGTGCGAGGTCGTCGCGGTCAATATGTGTCATCCTCGGCCTCCAATCGGGCTCGCAGTCGGCCGAGACTTCGGCGGATATGGCTCTTGACGGTTCCGAGCGGCAGATCGAGCATCGCAGCGATCTGCGCGTGTGTGAGGTCAGCATAGAAGGCGAGTTGCATGACGCGCTGCGGAACCGGCGCGAGCCGCTGCAACTCCTCGGCGAACATCACCCGGTCGGCGACGTCGACAGAGTCGTCGACGGATGTCGTGCGCAGTTCGCCCGCGACGGCCTGCTCGATCCGGCGGCGCCGGGAGCGGGCCTCATGGGTGTCCGCGACGGTGTGGCGGGTGATGCCCACGATCCAGGCGGGCAGCCTCGCCCGGTCGGGATCGTAGTTGTCTCTGCCGCGCCAGGCGGCGATGAACACCGTCTGCGTCACGTCCTCTGCCTCGCCGGGATCTCCGAGCGAGCGCACCGCGATCGTGTAGACGAGCGACGACCACCGGGCATAGGCCTCGGCGAGGGCGCGCTCGTCCCCCGCGCGGAACGCGGCGACGAGGCGCAGGTGGTCGACATCATCGATGGGTGCGGTCACTGAGTTTCGTTGCCTCCCGGCTGACGGAGTCACGCGGTTCCCGGTCATCCGCGACCCCTGTCGGGTGCCGCGTGCCGGGCTTCGTCGCCGACAGCATAGCCAGACCTCAGCATCAGGGAACCGGCGTCGCGGAAACGATCACGTTGGAGAGGTAACGTCTCGCCGTGTAGTCGAATTCACCGCCACACGTGACGAGGGTGAGGCGGGC
>NZ_JASJVF010000225.1:0-5295 GCF_035019805.1 Cryobacterium sp. 10I1 | reverse complement strand
GGTGAATCGTCGTTCTCACCATTCGAGAACGACGATTCACCCGCTTTCGCGTTTCTGATCGGACGGGAATCAGCCCTTGACGGCGCCCGCCATGATGCCGGAGATGAGCTGCTTGCCGGCGAGGACGAACAGGATCAGCAGGGGAAGCGTCGCGAGCACGGCGCCGGCGAGGACGACGGAATAGTCCACGTACTTGGCGGACTGGAGCTGGCTGAGCGCGACCTGGAGTGTCGGGTTCTGCGGGGACACGATCATCGGCCAGAGGAAGTCCGTCCAGGCCATCATGAAGGTGAACAGCGAGAGGATCGCCATCGCCGGTCGTGCCGCGGGCACCGCGACGTTCCAGAAGGTCGTGATCATGTTCGCGCCGTCGACACGGGCTGCCTCGATGAGCTCGTCGGGGATGACGTCGACGAGGTACTGCCGCATGAAGAACACGCCGAACGCGGTGACGAGGGTCGGGATGATGATGGCACCGACGGAACCGGTCCAGCCGAACTGACGCATCAGGATGAACAACGGGATGATCCCGAGCTGGGTGGGAATCGCCATGGTCCCGACGACGAAGACCATCAGCCCGTTGCTGCCTCGGAAGCGCAGCTTCGCAAAGGCGTAGCCGGCGAGCGTGGAGAACGAGACCACGGAGACCGTGATGATCGTCGACACCACGACGCTGTTGAGCAGCGCCTGCCAGAACGGGATCGTGTCGAAGACGGCGGCGACGTTGATCCAGAACTGTCCGCCCGGGAGGAGCGGCGGCCATTCCTGGCTCAATACGGATGATGAGCTCGAGCCGACGACGACCGACCACCAGAGCGGGTACGCACCACCGAGGAACAGGGCGAGCAGGATGCCGTACGTGAGGAAACCGGGTCGTCTGTCGATCCCCAGGCCCTTGTGGCCCTTCATCCGCCCGGCGGGGTTCTTCTCGGCGCGGGGCTTGACGGGCCGGGCCGGCCGAACCGGCTCGGTGGGAGTTGGGGTGAGTGTGCCGGTCATGATCTGGACTCCTTCGCGCCGGTGGGGAGCGTGCTGGATGGAGGGGAATCAACGGGCTCGCCCGCTCCGGATGCCGCCAGTGCAGCCTCCCGGTCGGCCGCGGCCTTGCGCCGCAGCACCCGTTTCGCAGACTTGACGTCCGTGCGGGAATCCGTGGTGGCGATGCGCTGAGAAATCAGGAAGTTCAGGACGCCGAACGCCACGATGATGAGGAACAGGATGAAGGCGACGGCCGAGGCCTTGCCGAAGTTCTGCCGCTGGAACGCCATCTCCCAGAGATAGAGCACGGTGGTCTGGAATTGCCGGTGGGCGCCGCCCGGCGTCGGGGTCGTCGCATCGTACAGGCGAGGCTCCGTGAAGATCTGCAGGCCACCGATGGTGGCGGTGATGATCACGAAGATCATGGTGGGGCGGATGCTCGGCAGCGTGATCGAGAAGAACCGGCGGAAGAATCCGGCCCCGTCGAGGGCTGCCGATTCGTGGATGTCGCGCGGCACCGATTGCATGGCGGCGAGGAGGATGAGGGCGTTGTACCCGGTCCAGCGCCAGTTCACCATGCTGGCGATCGCGATGTGACTGGGGAAGACATCCGTCTTCCACATCACCGGATCGACGCCGACGAAGCTCAGGAGGTGGTTGATCATGCCGTTCTGCTCGCTGAACATGTTCGAGAAGATCAGCGCGACGGCGACCGGAGTCACCACGTACGGGATCAGGACGCTCATGCGCCAGAAGGTCTTGGCCCGCAGGTTCTGGTCGAGAACCGCGGCGATGAAGGTCGCGGCGATGAGCTGCGGGATGCTCGAGAGCAGGAAGATGCTCATCGTGTTGAACAGCGAGTTCCAGAACAGCGGGTCGTTCAGTTCGGCGGCGTAGTTGTCGAATCCGACCCACTCCCCCGGGCCGCTCAGCAGGTTCCAGTGGTTGAGCGACACCACGAAGGTGTACACCAGCGGGAACAGGCCGACGACGCCGAAGAGCACGAAGAACGGCGAGATGTACAGGTAGGGCGAGAGCTTCACGTCCAGGCGGCTGAGCCGGTGCTTGTAGGTGAGGGCGCTCTTGCGACCGGTACGGTCGGGCCGCGGCGGGCTGCTGGCTTCTGGTTCACGTGTGAGTGTCATGGTGGCTTTCTGCCTTCGAGCGGGAGTGCCCCGGCGCCTGCGGGCGCAGGTACCGGGGCACTCCCACCGAGCGGATGCTTGCTGCTACTTGTTGACGATGAGCTGGTTGAACAGCGTCATGGCGTCGGACCAGGCCTTGTCGCCTGACACGCCCTGATCGAGGGAGATCGTGGACGGTCCGAAGACCTTCTCCTGGATCGTGGAGTCATCCGGTCCCTTGTACTGGGCCTTCACGCCATCGGCGCGCTTGCTCAGGATGGATGCGATCGGTGCGTCGTTGAAGAAGGCCGAGATGCCGGTCCCCGCAGCGAGTGCAGGATCGGTCTGGGCGGCCGTGACGCTCGGGAACGCGCCTGCCGCCTGGAATTCGGCGACTTCCTGCTTGGCGTCGGTCAGCCAGGTGGCCAGTTCAGCGGCTTCCTTCGGGTGCTTCGACTGCGTCGGAACGGTCAGGAACGACCCGCCCCAGTTGGCGGCTCCTCCGGGGAAGACGTCGGCGAAGTCCCAGCCGGCCGTCGCGCCGACGGCGTCGCCGCCGGCGGTCTTGACCTGGCCCTGGACCACTCCGAGCATCCAGCCCGGGCACATGAAGGTTGCGAAGGTGCCGTCGGTGAACGACGTGCCCTTGTTCCAGTCCCACTGGGTCTGCTTGGCGGAGAGGCCGGCCGCGTTTGCGGCGGCGAGCTTCGTCCATGCGGACTTCAGGTCTGCGTTGTTCTCGACGTTGAGCTTGCCGTCCTTGGTGTAATAGCCCTCGGGGAGCTGGTTGACCATCGAGTTCCAGATGAAGCCGGACTGGTCGAACCACGCCTTGCCGGTTGCCTTCTGGTACTGCTCGCCCACCGCGAAGTACTTGTCCCAGGTGGAGCCGCTGCCCCCGAGCAGGGTGGCGACTGCGGCGCGGTCGGTCGGGAGACCGGCTGCTGCGAAGGCCTTGCTGTTGTAGCAGATGCCCTCCGGGCCGATGTCCGTGCCGTATCCGATGATGCGACCGTCCTTGTCGGTGGCCTGGTCGACCTTCCACGAAACCCAGCGGTCCTTGACCGAGTCTGCACCGTAAGCCTTGAGGTCGGTGAACTGGCTCGAGACGTTCTGAATCGCGCCCAGCCAGCCTTCCTCGACGGCGAGAACGTCGGAGAGGCCGCTGCCTGCCGCGATCTTGGTGAAGGCATCCGTCTGGGCATTGCCACCGGTGTCGATGTTGTTGGCCTTGATGGTGATACCGGGGTGCGAGGCCTCGTACTGGGCGTAGAGAGCATCCATGCCCATGGTGCCGAACGTCGTGACGGTCAGCTCGACCGGTGCGGCACTGGCTGAGGTGCCGGTTCCTGCCGATGAACAGCCCGTCGCAATGAGGGCGAAGGATGCGGCGCAGGCTACTGCTGCCCCGACCTTGGTGCGTCGTGAGAACTTCACTGTCACTCCTTTGTGTGCGTGTTTGTGCGTGTGTGTAATGCGAGAAATGTGTGTTGCAAGCGACCGGCGCCTGGCGGGTGGCTCTCAGGGAGAGGCGCCCGCCCAACGGGGTTGTGAGAGCGCTCTCATTTTGGTATGAGAGCGCTCTCACTGATCAACGCAACACTAGGTCACCCACCGATCCCTTGTCAAGGCGACACGAAACCCATTCGGCCGCGACCCTGCGGAGTGCCCCGCGCCCGCCTCGGGACGGCGCTCCGGCTCCGGTGTGCCAGCGCGCTGCGCGCATCCAAATAGACTGACCCCATGACATCGGGAGTCCGCAACGCGCGTCCGCCGCAGCCGACGCTCGAAATGGTGGCGGCCGAGGCCGGCGTGTCCCGCGCCACCGTGAGCCGCGTCGTCAACGGGTCGCCCAAGGTGCGGCCCGAGGTCGTCGTGTCGGTCACGGCCGCGATCGAACGGCTCAATTACGTGCCCAACCGCGCTGCCCGCTCGCTTGCCAGCCGGCAGACCCAGTCGGTCGCCCTCGTCGTGCCGGAAGACATGACGAAGTTCTTCGGCGATCCCTACTTCGCCGCCGTCGTGCAGGGCATCACCCAGCGCCTCGACGAGAGCGACTACACGCTCAACCTTCTGGTCGCCTCGACTGACCCGCGTCACAAGACCATGCGTTACCTGCGCGCGGGAAACGTCGACGGGGCACTCGTCATCTCGCACCACACCGGGGACAACTTCGTCGCCGACCTCGAATCCACGATGCCGGTCGTCTTCGGTGGGCGCCCGACCAACGACTCCGGCGCGAACAACTACTTCGTCGACGTCGACAACATCGCGGGCTCCATGAGCGGCGTCCAGCACCTTGTCGACATCGGCAGGCGCCGGATCGGCACGATCACCGGGCCCGTCGACATGCCGGCAGGCATCGACCGCCTCACCGGGTTCCGCCGGGTGCTCGAGAACGCGGGCCTCGCGACGGATGCCGTCGAGCACGCCGACTTCACGGCCTCCGGTGCCGCGGCGGCCACCCGCCGCCTGCTCGAGCGCTGCCCGGACATCGACGCCCTCTTCGTGGCGAGTGACCTGATGGCGACCGGCGCGCTCGGCGTCCTCGCCGAGCTGGGCAGGGCCGTGCCGAGGGACATCGCGGTTGTCGCATACGACGACAGCCCGGCAGCCACCTCGGGGCCGATCGGGATGACCACCGTGAGCCAGCCCTCGAAGGAGATGGGCTTCGCAATGGCGGACCTGCTCCTGCGCCTGCTCGCGGACGACGAGACCGTGCCGCACCGCAACATCATGCCGACCAGCCTGGTGCTGCGCGAGTCCGCCTGACCCGCTCCGCAGCATCCGCCCCGCACCGCCCCCTGCTCGCGAGAGTGCACTTGTGGCCCTTAACCCGCGGTTTAGGGGCCGAAAGTGTACTCTCGCGGAACCCCGCGCCCGGCCACAGCCGCGCTCGAACGCTCAGGGAAGCCGGGGTGCGACCTCGCGGGCGATGAAGTCGAGGTGGTCCAGGTCGGCGAGGTCCATGATCTGAAGGTAGACGGTGTCGACGCCGGCTTCTGCGAGGGCGCCGAGACGGTCGACGATCTCCGCGGCGGTACCGGCGAGGCCGTGCTCGCGCAGCTCGGCGGGCTCCCGGCCGACCGCGGCGGCCCGGCGTGCGAACTCGGACTCATCGCGCCCGGCGACCGCGATGAGCGCCACGGAATAGTGCAACTCCCCCGGGTCCCGCCCGATCGTCGCACACGCC
>NZ_JASJVF010000224.1:0-5335 GCF_035019805.1 Cryobacterium sp. 10I1 | reverse complement strand
GTGTCGCTGATCGCGTCCGGAACGGCGTCGAGTGCCCGTTCCACCGCAAAGGCATCTTCCTCGCGGAGCAGGCCGGTGGGGTGGTCGCCGAGTCCGCGGGCGGCGAGGGCGGCGGAGTTGAGCCAGACGCTGTGCAGGTCACCGCTGACGAGGACGACGGGGACCGTTCCTGAGACGGCGTCGAGGACGGCGCGGCCGGGGGCATCCGGCCAGAGCCCGTCGCGGAAGCCGAAGCCGATCAGGGTCTCCCCTGTCGTGAGCAGCGGGATGCGCCCCGCGACGATCCGGGCGGCCTCCGCGGCGCTGCCTGCTGTCGACACGTCGAGTCGGCGGGCGATCTGCGCCCACTGGGTGAAGTGCACGTGGTTGTCCCACAGTCCGGGGACCAGCCAGCGCTCGCCGAGGTCGATCGACTCGACGGCAGGACCGTCGCCACCCGTGCCGCCCTCGCCACCGAGGAAGCCGAGCCTCGTGACCGTGCCGTCGACGATCTCGACATCGGTGAGTTCGTCGCTCCCGGGCAGTCGGGCGTTCCGGAGGACGAGCGGATCGGGGCTCATGAGCCGTCTCCGGCCCGGGCGGCGCGGGAGAGCCGCCCGTGCGCGCGCCGCATCTCGGCGGCGAGGTTCACGCTCGCGTACGGACCGGTCCCCTCGAGTTCGGAGATGATGCGGTCGACGGTCTCGGGAGGCTTGTTCTGGCTGAGCTTGCTCTTGGCGACCACCCGGGTGACCCGGAGGCGGAAGCCGACGGTACCGGCCGAGATCCGGTCGGCGTACGCCGAGTTCGCGGCCGTCCCGTGCAGGCGGCGCGGTTCGGGCAGGCGCTCCTCGAAGTGATCGACGAGCCGGTCGAGCACGAGCAGGTTCTCCTCGGCGCTGAGGATCTCCGGCGTGCCGTAGAGGTGCGCGGTGATGAAGTTCCAGGTCGGCACGGCCGGGTTGGCGTCGTACCACCCCGGGGACACGTACCCGTGCGGGCCCTGGATGATCACGATCATCTCGTGCTGCCCGAGTTCGTGCAGTTGCTCGTCTGGACGACCCACGTGGGTGACCAGAACGAGCTCGCCGGAATCGGTATCCGTTCCTGAAACGGACTCGTCGAGAAGCATCGGGTAGTGCGAGGCGACGAGATCGCCCGTGCTCGTGTGGCTGACCAGGGTCGCCCACGGGTTCTCCCGGATCAGCCTCCGGATTTCGGCGGGATCGGTGAGCACGAAGCTGGGGGTGTTGCGCATGTTGCGTCCTGTCTGTCTCGCTGGCGGAGGGTGATCTTCAGGCCTGGCAGGTCGGGCACCAGTAGAGCTTGCGGGCGCCCATCTCCTCGAGCAGGATGTGGGTGCCGCAGACCCGGCAGTGCAGGCCCTCGCGCTTGTAGACCCAGTGCCGGTCCGCGCGATTCTTCATCGCGAGCACCCAGTCGGCCCCGGCGAGGTCGTCCATGGTCATCATCTGGCCGGTTTCGACGCCGATCGTCAGCAGGTGCGCCCAGTCCCGCCAGAGACCGCGCACGGTGTCCTCGGTGAGGCTCTTGCCCGGCGCGTGCGGGTTGACCCCGGCCCGGAACAACAGTTCGGCGCGATAGACGTTCCCGATGCCGCTCACCACGGACTGGTCCATCAGGAGCAGTCCGATCGGGGTGGGCTTGCGGCGCACGACGGCCGTGAACCGGTCCTCCGCTGCTGGGCTGTCATCGAGGAGCGGGTCAGGGCCGGCCTTGTCGATGACCGCCTGCACCTCTGCGGCGTCGAGCACCTGGCAGGCGGTGGGGCCGCGCAGGTCCGCGCACACCGTGTCGGTGAGCAGGCGCACCCGCACCTGCCCGACCGGTTCAGGCGGGAAGGTGCCCCGCTGGTCGATCTCCTTCTCCTGCTCGGCCATCCGCACCCGGGTGCGCCGGGGAGCCCCGATGCTCCGGAGCGAGTTCTCCCCCGCGGAGTCGAGGACGGCATCCGCCGGCCCGTCGAGGTCTGTGCCGCGCTGGTTGGTCTGGCCCATCCGGCCGTTGGCGGATGCGATCGTGGCGTCCATCAGGATCTCACCGGCGAAGTCCCACGCGCCGTACATGCCGAGGTGCACCCGCAGCCAGAGCCCGTTGTCGAATTCGAGGAACATCTGCTTGCCGACGGCGCGCGCCCTGGTCATCACGTGCCCGTCGAGCACGGCGGCGCCTTCGACGAAACGGCCTTGCGGCGAGGACAGCTGCACCCGGTGGCCCACGAAGTTGCGCGCGAACTGCCGGGCGATCCGGTGGACGGAATGACCCTCTGGCACGTCAGCGCGCGCTGCGGGCCGGGTCGACGCTGGACGGGTCGACGCGTGCCGGGTCGACCCTGATGCCGGAGATGGACCGGGTGGTCTCGTATTCGAAAAGCTGGCGGATGCGTCGCGCGTGGCGTTCCTCGCCCGTGAACGGTTCGGCGATGAACGCGTCGATGAAGGAGGTCGCCTCCTCGATCGTGTGCTGGCGGGCGCCGATCGAGATGACGTTCGCGTTGTTGTGCTCACGCGCGAGCCGGGCGATGTCCAGGTTCCAGACCAGCGCGGCCCTGACCCCGACGACCTTGTTCGCGGCCATCTGCTCGCCGTTGCCCGATCCCCCGAAGACGACGCCGAGCGCGTCGATGCCCGCGGCCTGGTCGTCGACGACGCCCTGGGCGGCATTGATGCAGAACGACGGGTAGTCGTCGAGCGGGTCGTAGCTCGTGGGCCCGTGGTCGACGACCTCGTGGCCGGCCTCGGTCAGGTGACCGACGAGGAAACGGCTGAAATCGTGGCCGGCATGGTCAGTGGCGAGGTGAATGCGCATGACCCCATACTATTTGCCGTCCCGTGCGATCGCCGTCCTGCTCCCGGCGCCGCCGGCATCCGCTCAGTCGAAGATCGGGCCGACCGTGCGGGTGCGCTTCATCTCGAAGAAACCGGGGTACGCGGCCACGGCCACGACGCCGTCCCACAGTTTCGTCGCGGCTTCGCCCCTGGGCGCCGGCGAGATGACCGGGCCGAAGAAGGCGACATCGTTCACCGCGATGACCGGGGTGCCGACGTCCTGGCCGACCCGGTTCATCCCGTCGAAGTGGCTTGCGCGCATCTCCGGGTCGTAGTGGTCGCTGTCGGCCCACGCGGCGAAGTCCGCCGGAAGGCCGACCTCGGCGAGCGCCGCCGGGATGACCTCGTCGGGGTTCGTGCTGCCGCCGGGGTGGATCCGGGTGCCGAGTGCGTCGTAGAGGGCCTTCACGGTCGCCTGCCCGTGCAGCTCCTGCGCCGCCTGCACGAGGCGGGTGTACCGGAGAGCCCGGGGGAAGAACGCGGCGTACTCTTCGCTCACGTCGTTGTCCTCATTGAGCACCGCGAGGCTCATCACCTTCCAGGTGACGTCGAGGTCACGCTGTGAGGCCACCTCATCCACCCAGCGGGAGGTCATCCAGGCCCAGGGGCAGGAGGGGTCGAACCAGAACTTCACGGTGTCCGTCATCGCACCAGCCTAGGTGCACGCACACCCGCATCCGCTCGCTCCGCGAAGGTGAAGAAACCCCTGCCCAGCGTCGGTATCCCACCAAAAAATTCGGTTTGACGGCGTTTTTGGACTAAAATTGCTCGTTATGCCCGAAAAGGGCCAGCTCCACGTCGCGAGCAAGTGATCTCCACGAGAGAAGTTCAAATGCCCAGAGACCGTAGTTTGTCAGACTCTATGCCCGGTGCCAAGCGCGCCATAATCAAGACCAAAAAGCCCCTCCTGCAGCGTCGCCTGAGGGTCTCCCACGTCAACGTCGTCGACCAGCCGATGCTCAAGAAAGCACTCGGCGGAACCATCGTGGGAAACACCATGGAATGGTACGACGTCGGCGTGTTCGGCTACCTCATCACGACCATGGGACCGGTGTTCCTCCCCGAGGCCGACAAGTCGGTCCAGACCCTGTTCCTCCTCGGCACCTTCGCCGCCACCTTCATCGCCCGCCCCATCGGCGGCGTCTTCTTCGGCTGGCTCGGCGACAAGATCGGCCGCCAGAAGGTCCTCGCCATGACGCTGATGATCATGGCCGCGTCGACGTTCGTGGTCGGCATCCTGCCGAACTACGCGATGATCGGCAGCTGGGCCGCCGCTCTCCTGGTGTTGACCAAGCTCGTCCAGGGCTTCTCCACCGGTGGCGAGTACGCCGGTGCCACCACCTTCGTCAGCGAACACGCCCCGGACAAGCACCGCGGGTTCTTCGCGAGCTTCCTCGACATGGGCAGCTACCTCGGCTTCGCGATCGGCGCCGCACTCGTGTCGATCCTGCAGGTCACCCTGGGCCAGCCGGCCATGGAGGACTGGGGCTGGCGCCTGCCGTTCCTGCTCGCCGGACCGCTCGGCCTGATCGCCATCTACTTCCGGATGAAGATCGAGGAATCCCCCGCCTTCCAGGCCACCCTCGACGCCAAGGAAGCAGCGTCACTGGATCCGAACGGCACCGACGCGGCCCCGAACGGCCCGCTGACCATCTTCAAGGCGCACTGGCGGGGCATCCTGCTCGCCATGATCCTCGTCGCAGCAGCCAACACCGTCGGCTATGCGCTCACCTCGTACATGCCGACCTACCTGACGAGTTCGCTCGGGTACGACGAGCTGCACGGCACCCTGCTCACCATCCCTGTGCTCGTCATCATGGCGCTCTGCATCCCGCTGACCGGGCACCTGTCCGACAAGATCGGCCGCCGGCCGGTGCTCTGGGTCGGTGCGATCAGCACGGTCGTGCTCTCGATCCCGGCGTTCATGCTGATCGGTGTCGGCGAGATCTGGTCGACCCTGCTCGGTCTTGCCCTGATCGCGTTCCCGGTGACGTTCTACGTGTCGAACCTCGCCTCGGCCCTGCCCGCGCTGTTCCCGACCGAGAGCCGGTACGGCGCGATGGGCATCGCGTACAACTTCGCGGTCGCCATCTTCGGTGGAACCACCCCGTTCATCATCGCGGCCCTCATCGAGGCAACGGGCGACGACATGATGCCCGCCTACTACCTGATGGCCACCTCGGCTGTCGGAGCGGTGAGCATCTTCTTCCTCAAGGAGAGCGCCCAGCGCCCCCTGCCCGGCTCGATGCCGAGCGTCGACTCCGTCTTCGAGGCACGGGAACTCGTCGCCACCCAGGACGAGAACCCGAACCTCGACACCAATGAGATGCCGTTCGACCACACCTATGAGCCGGCGACGAGCTCGATCGACGCCATTCTCCCGGAGCCCGAAACCGAGCCAGAGCGCCACCCGGTCGGCGTCTAGCACCACCGGCATCCGCCCGGCCGGGATGATCGCGAGGAGTGCGATGCCGGCGAGGCCGAGCAGCGAGATCTGCAGGGCACGG
>NZ_JASJVF010000223.1:0-5371 GCF_035019805.1 Cryobacterium sp. 10I1 | reverse complement strand
GCACGCGATCGCGTGCCGGGCATCCGTCGTTCTGCGGGTGTGCAGCTAGCGGCGGGGGAAGTCCCTGGCCGGGGAGCCCGTGTACAACTGCTGTGGGCGGCCGATCTTCGTCGTCGGGTCCGCGTTCATCTCGCGCCAGTGCGCGACCCAGCCGGGAAGGCGGCCCACGGCGAAGAGGACCGTGAACATGCTCGTCGGGAAGCCCATCGCCTTGTAGATGACGCCGGTGTAGAAGTCGACGTTGGGGTAGAGCTTGCGCTCGCGGAAGTAGTCGTCGTTGAGGGCGATGTGCTCGAGCTCCTTGGCGATGTCGAGGAGGTCGTCCTTGACGCCGAGGGCGGCGAGCACCTCGTCGGCGCTCTCCTTGACGAGGGTCGCGCGCGGGTCGTAGTTCTTGTACACCCGGTGGCCGAAGCCCATCAGGCGCACGCCCTGCTCCTTGTTCTTGACCCGTTCGACGAACTTCTCCACGCTCTCGCCGGAGGCCCTGATCTCGCCGAGCATCTTGAGCACGGCCTCGTTCGCGCCGCCGTGCAGCGGACCGGAGAGAGCGCTGATGCCGGCGGACACAGAGGCGAAGAGGTTGGCCTCGGTGGAGCCGACGAGGCGCACGGTCGACGTCGAGGCGTTCTGCTCGTGGTCTTCGTGCAGCATCAGCAGGCGTTCGAGCGCCTTGCTCACCACGGGATCGACTTCGTACGGCTCCGCGAGGGTCCCGAAGATGAGCTTGAGGAAGTTGTCGACGTAGCCGAGGGAGTTGTCCGGGTAGAGGAAGGCCTGCCCGACGCTCTTCTTGTGGGCGTACGCCGCCATGACCGGAAGCTTGGCGAGCAGGTGGATCGTGGCGATTTCGACCTGGTCCGGGTCGTTCGGGTCGAGCGAGTCCTGGTAGTACGCGGCCATCGCGGAGACGCCGGAGGCGAGCACGGACATCGGGTGCGCGTTGAACGGCAGCACGTCGAAGAAGCGGCGCATGTCCTCGTGCAGCAGGGTGTGCTTGCGGATGCGCTTGTCGAAGGCCTCGAGCTCGCCTGCGCTCGGCAGTTCGCCGTAGATGAGCAGCCACGCGGTCTCAAGGAAGTTGGAGTTCTGGGCGATCTGTTCGATCGGGTAGCCGCGGTAGCGCAGGATGCCCTTGCCGCCGTCGATGTACGTGATCGCCGAACGGGTCGCCGCGGTGTTCACGAAGCCGGAGTCCAGGGTGACGAGCCCGGTCTGCCGGGTCAGTGTCGAGATATCGATGCCGGAGGGGCCCTCGGTCCCGTGGGCGATCGGGAACTCGGCGATGCCCCCTGGGAAGGCGAGCGTCGCCCCCAAGGGGTCGATGGACGGTGTTCGCTGTACGACGTCGCTCACGGCGCCTCCCTGAATATCACTGAGTGTCACTGAATCACTGCCTTACGGACTGGGGGTGGCCGCCATGGCACACCGGTGTGGCTAGAGACGTCCAAGCGAATACAGCCTAATCGGCCCCACCACCTACTGTTGCATCCGCCAAAATTTCGGCAGTTTCACCGGAGGAGTGCCACAAGAATGTCGATGTTACCCGCTCCGGGTACACCGTGGGCAGTTGCTACTCTAGCGACCGGAGCCGAGCGGCGGCTGCGTGGATGCGCTCATCCGTCGCCGTGAGCGAGAATCGAACGTGCTGCGGGTACCCGTCCCCGTAGAAGGATCCCGGTCCGGCGAGGATGCCGAGGCCGGCGAGTTCGGCGATCGACTGCCAGCAGTCGACCCCCTTCGTCGCCCACAGGTAGAGGCCGGCCTCGCTCCTGTCGATCCGGTACCCGGCGGCCTCGATCGCCGGCAGCAGCACGGCTCGCCTGCCCCGGTACCGTTCACGCTGGGCCGCAACGTGGGAGTCGTCGCCGAGGGCGGCCACCATCGCGGCCTGGAGCGGCTGCGGGAGCATCAGGCCGGCGTGCTTCCGCACGGTGAGCACGCGGGCGAGCACGTCGGCGCAGCCGGCCGCGAAGGCGCCGCGGTAGCCGGCCATGTTGGACTGCTTGCTGAGGGAGTAGATCGCGAGCACGTTGCGCCGGTCGGTGCCGATCACGCGCGGGTCGAGGATGCTGGGAATCGGCTCGGACGCCCAGGGTCCCGCCCAGCCGAGCTCGGCGTAACACTCATCGGACACGATGACGGCCCCGAGGTCCCGTGCGCGCGCGACGGCGGCACGCAACTCGGACACCGACAGCACGCGGCCATCGGGGTTTCCCGGGCTGTTCAGCCAGATGAGCTTCGTCGTTGCCGGCCACGCGGCCGGGTCGTCGGAGGCGAACGCGTCGCATCCGGCCATCGCGGCGCCGATGGCATAGGTGGGGTATGCCGCGAGCGGGTGGACGACGGTGTCGCCCTCGCCGAGGCCGAGCATGAAGGGCAGGAGGGCGACGAGTTCCTTGGAACCGATCGTGGGGAGCACGTTGGCCGGCGTCAGCCCGGCGACCCCGCGACGACGCGCATACCAGTCGACGATCGCGGCCTGCAGCTCAGGCGTGCCGACGGTCTGCGGGTACGCGTGGGCATCCGTTGCCGCGGCGAGGGCGGTGCGCACGACGTCCGGGGTCGGATCGACGGGCGAGCCGATCGACAGGTCGACGATGCCGTCGGCGTGCGCGCGGGCCTGGGCCGCGAACGGCGCCATCTGGTCCCACGGGTAGTCAGGGAGCGGCTTGAGCACGACCGGTCAGACCTGCGGGGGCAGGACGGCGATGATCGGGTGGTCCTTGTGGATCACGCCGACCTTCGCGGCGCCGCCGGGAGACCCGATGTCATCGAAGAATTCGACGTTGGCCTTGTAGTACTCGGCCCACTGCTCGGGGACGTCGTCCTCGTAGTAGATGGCCTCAACGGGGCAGACCGGTTCGCAGGCGCCGCAGTCGACGCATTCGTCCGGGTGGATGTAGAGGGAACGGTCGCCCTCGTAAATGCAGTCGACCGGGCATTCGTCCACGCAGGCGCGGTCTTTCACGTCGACACACGGCAGGGCAATGACATAGGTCACGAGCGGGGAGCTCCCTTCACGAGCTGAACGTCCAGTCTAGGTCAAGCGCCCCGGGTCAGGCGTCGTGGCTCAGGCGCCCTGGCTCAGGCACCCTGGCTCAGGCGCCCTGGCCCGACCGGCCCCTTCGCTGCGGGAGCCGCGGCCAGGCCAGCACGAGCGAGGCGACGAGGGTCGGCAGCACCGTCCACAGCGTGCCGGCCAGTCCGGCGGGCACGAGCACGGAACCGCCCGTGCTCTTGAGCGACAACAGGAAGATCGATCCGACGAGGCCGATCGTGCACGCGAGCACGACCACCCGGTCGTCGAGCACGAGCCGGAGGCCGACGAGGAGGGCGCTCGCCGCCAGTGTCGCGAGAACGAGGCCGACGGGCAGGGTCACGGGGCCGAGCACGAGGGTGGCCTGGTGCGCCACCGTGCCGAGCACCCCGAAGACCACGCCGGCGGCGAGAGCGAAGAGGCTCGCGACGGCGCGCAGCGCTCCGGTCGCGAAGGCGCGGGGCGGCGCCGGGTCCGCCGGGTCTGTCGGGTCCGCCGGGTCCGCCGGGGACGGCTGCTTCGCCGCGCCCTCCGGGTCCGCTCCGGGCTGTGGTGCCTGAACGGCGGATGCCGCGGCCCGGCCTGCGGGCGCGGCCGGCGGCGGTGTGGCCCTCAGGTAGGTTTCGGTTCCCGTGACCGACCCGGCGGGGTCCCCGGGACGGACGGCCGTCACGACGCGTCCGTCAACGGTCCAGCGGTCCGGGTATGCGGAGAGGGCGGCGAGCTTCTGCTCGATGTGGTCGCTGACGTCGATCGCGACGATCCGCTGCCCGATGGCCTCGGTGACCCCGCGACTCACGAAGACCGGCACCCGGGAGGCGTGCGCGGCATCCACTGCAGCAGCCTGGAGCAGCTCGCTGCGGGCGCCGATCACGATCGCCGTCGCCCGGACCTCGTCGAGCACGGCGCGCACGGCCGCGGCGGGGTCTGTCGAAGGGGGCAGGACACGCCAGTCGCTGACGCCGAGTGCGGAGAGTGCCGCACGCACATCGGAGCTCGCCCCCGAGGTGCTGTCACCGGTGTCACCCGGCGCCCGGGCGCCGAAGAGCACGACGACCCCTGCGTCATCGCCGCGCAGGCGGGCGATGGTCCCGCCGGTGAACCAGGCCTCGTCGCCGGGACGGTCGTGCACGAAGACGATGCGTTCTGCACTGCCGGACATGACCATCGATGAGCTCCCCAGGGTCAGATTGGCGGACACCCACCTCAGAATAATAACTGGACATTCGCGGCCGACCGCCGGTAGAGTCGCTCGAGTAAGGATAGCCTTACCAAACTCAACCGCTCCCGAAGACCAGGAAACCGTGCTCGCAAACTATCTGATCGGCCTCCGTGAGGGCCTCGAAGCCGCACTCATCGTGACGATCCTCGTCGCCTATGTCGTCAAGATCGGGCGGAAGGACGTTCTGCCGCGAATCTGGGCGGGCGTCGGACTCGCCGTGCTCCTCGCGCTCGCCATCGGCGCCCTGCTCACCTACGGCACATACGGCCTCTCGTTCGCGGCCCAGGAGACGATCGGCGGACTGCTCTCGATCGCCGCGACCGGGCTCGTGACCTGGATGGTGTTCTGGATGCTCCGCACCGCGCGCACCCTCTCGAGCCACCTCCGCGGCAGCATCGACAAGTCCCTGCTCGGCTCCGGCATCGGGCTCGTCGTCGTCGCCTTCATCGCCGTCGGCCGGGAGGGCATCGAAACGGCGCTGTTCCTCTGGGCCGCCGTGCAGGCGACCGGGGAGACCACCCTGCCGCTCCTCGGCGCCTTCCTCGGCATCGTCACGGCTGCCGGCCTCGGCTGGCTGATCTACTCGGGGATGCTGCGGATCAACCTCACGAAATTCTTCACCTGGACCGGCGGCATCCTCATCGTCGTCGCGGCCGGCGTGCTCTCCTACGGCGTGCACGACCTACAGGAGGCCGGCGTCCTGCCGGGCCTGCACAGCATCGCCTTCGACGTGAGCGCCGCCATCCCGCCGGACAGCTGGTACGGCACCCTGCTCAAGGGAACGCTCAACTTCTCCCCCGCGACGACCTGGCTCGAACTCCTGGTCTGGGTCGCCTACGTCGGAACCACGCTCACCTTCTTCGCCCGCGCAGTCCACCGCGGCCGCACCCGAACCACCTCGACGGAGGATCTGCCCGACACCGTGCTGGCAAGCGCCTGATCGCTCCGCAACCCGAAAACTCCCGTCGGCTCGGTTCGAATCGGCTCGGTTCGAATCGGCTCGGTTCGAATCGGTTCGGGCTCCCTCGCTCGCCCGTCGCACACCGGGCGCGCCCGGCATCCGCGCCGCGGACCATGTTCCCGCCCCACCACCCCTAAGGACTCCATGC
>NZ_JASJVF010000222.1:0-5405 GCF_035019805.1 Cryobacterium sp. 10I1 | reverse complement strand
GGACGGGGGATGTTGCTCGGGGCCGTCGAGGACGGCGGGCGCTGGCCCATGCCCTGTGCGCTCGCGAACGGGTTGTTGCCCGGACGCGGCGTGGGGGTCTTGCCCATGCCCTGGTTGCTGGCGAAGGGGTTGTTGCCCGGACGTGCCGACGGCGGGCGCGGAACGCTCGCGCCGGGCTTGGCGCCCGTGGACGGACCACGGTCGGACTTGGCCGCCGGGGTGGCCGTCTTCGGGGCGGTCGGGTCTGCTGCGGCAGCCTGTTCGGCAGCCTTCTCGATGCTCGCGGACTTCTCAGCGGCTGCGGCCTTTTCGACGGCGACCGTCTGGCGCTCTGCGACGGTGAGGGGCGCGACGGGATGCGGTGCGGCATCCGCTGCGGGGGCTTCGACGGGCGCGGCAGGAGCCGCACTCGGGCGTGCACCCGGCTTGACCGCGAGGCGGGCCGGTGAGGGCCGCGCGCCGGGCTTGACGCCTGTGGGGGCACCCGGCGTTGCGCTGGCACCCGGGGTGGTTGACGGGGCAGTGGTTCCGGCGCCGGAAGCGGCGTCGGCCAGCAGAGCCGCGCGCAGACGACGGGCTACCGGGGGTTCAACACTGCTGGACGGGCCCTTGACGAACTCGCCCATCTCTTTCAGTTTCGCAAGGGCTACCTTGCTGTCGACATTGAGCTCGCTAGCGATCTCATGTACGCGTGGTTTCGCAGCCACAATTCTCCAATTCCGGGTCTGCACCCGGAAAGGGGCAGACCGTTAGTAACGGACGGGTCTCATTTCGAGCCGCTCATTAGTTGTCCATTAGCCAGTTCAGCCTGTTCTCTAGTTGTTTCGCGTCCAGAGGACTGGTCACGCGAAGGGCACGCCCGAAAGCGCGTCGCCGCAGTGCGTCTTGGAAGCATTCGATGCTGGGATGCAGCCACGCGCCTCGACCGGGCAGAGTGGCGGTTTGATCCACCACGAGTTCCGAGTCTCGGGCTACGAACCTCTGTAAAGAGGCACGCGGAGCGCGCGAACGGCATCCAATGCACGTTCTAACGGGTTCCATCGTACCCCCTATTCCGTGTCCTCCAGGATGCTGTCCGGCTGGATGTCGATTTTGGCACCCGTCAGCTTGGCGGCCAGACGGGCATTCTGGCCCTCCTTGCCGATCGCGAGCGAGAGCTGGTAGTCGGGAACGAGGGCGCGAACGGCCTTGATCGACTGGTCGATCACGTAGGCGCTCGTCACCTTAGCCGGCGACAGGGCGCTCGCGACGAACGTCGCGAGGTCCGGCGAGTAGTCGACGATGTCGATCTTCTCGTTGTTGAGCTCAGCCGTCACGGCCCGGACGCGCTGGCCCAGTTCGCCGATGCAGGCGCCCTTGGCGTTGACGCCGGGCTCGGTCGCGCGCACGGCCATCTTGGTGCGGTGGCCGGCCTCGCGGGCGAGGGAGACGATCTCGACGACACCGCTCGCGATCTCGGGGACCTCGAGGGCGAACAGGCGCCGGACGAGGGACGGGTGGGTGCGCGACACGGTGATCTGCGGCCCCTTGAGGCCCTTGCCGACGGCCGTGACGTAGACCCGGATCCGGGCTCCGTGCACGTAGGTCTCGCCGGGGACCTGTTCTTCCGGCGGAAGGATCGCTTCGATCGTGCCGAGGTCGACGTGGATCATCCGCGGGTTCGGGCCCTGCTGGATGACGCCGGCGACGATCTCGCCCTCGCGTCCCTTGAATTCTCCGAGTACCGCGTCATCGGCCAGGTCGCGGAGACGCTGGTTGATGACCTGCTTCGCGGCGAAGGCCGCGATCCGGCCGAAGTCGGTCGGGTTGTTGATCGCTTCGCCGATGACGTTGCCGTCGTCGTCGAGCTCTGGTACAAAAATGTCGACATGGCCGGACTTGCGGTCGAGGACGACACGCGCTTCCGGCTCTTCTTCGACGGCCTGCTTCGTTGTCTCACCCTGGTGGGTGTGCTTGACGTATGCCGTCAAGATCGCCTGCTCGATGATCTGCACGAGTTCCTCGAAGGGAATCTCTTTCTCGCGCTCCAACTGCCGCAACACGCTGAGGTCGATGTCCATGGCCGGCCTCCTCTATTCAGATTCTGCCGCCGCGAAACTGCGCAGCGGGCTGGTATCTACGGTACCCGACGGAACAGGCGCCCGTCACCCCGAAGGGGACGGGCGCCTGTTCCAGACGGACTTTCTGGGCGGTTCTCAGGCGAAGTGCGCCCCGAGGTTGTCCACAGCGCACTGGATGCGCTCTCCCGAGCTGCGGTCCCAGAGCTCGACGATGCCGTCGACGGCTCCGCGTCCGACGATCACGATCTGCGGGACCCCGATCAGTTCGGCGTCGCCGAACTTGACGCCGGGCGAGACCTTGCGGCGGTCGTCGTAGATGACCTCCCGCCCGGTCGCCTCGAGGGTCGCGGCCACCGCGGCCGCGGTCTCGAAGACGATCTCGTCGCGCCCTGCCGCGATCACGTGCACGTCGAACGGGGCGACCGACACCGGCCAGATCAGGCCCTTCGGATCGTTGTTGAGCTCCGCGAGGAGGGCGAGGATGCGGGTGACCCCGATCCCGTACGAACCCATCGTGACCGTGACGAGCTTTCCGTTCTCGTCGAGAACCTTGAGTCCGAGCGCTTCGGCGTACTTCCGGCCGAGCTGGAAGACGTGGCCGATCTCGACGCCGCGGGCAAGCTCGACAGGGCCGGAGCCGTCGGGCGCCGGGTCGCCGGCGCGAACGTTCGCGACCTCCGCGGTTCCGTCGGCGGCGAAGTCGCGCCCGGCGACGAGGCCGAAGACGTGACGACCGTTCTCGTTCGCTCCGGTGATCCACGCGGTGCCGTCGACGACGCGGGGGTCGACGAGATAACGGATGCCGGTGGCCGATTTCTCGCCGAGCACTGCACCGGCCAGGGCCCACGGTCCGATGTAGCCCGTGACGAGACCCGGGTGCTTGGCGAGGTCGCCTGCGTTCGCCGCTTCGACCTCTGCGGGGGCGAAGGCGACCTCGGCGCGCTTGAGGTCGACGTCGCGGTCACCCGGAACGCCGACGATGACGAGGTCGCGGGTGCCGTCGAGGTTGGTCAGGGCGAGCACGATGTTCTTGAGGGTGTCCGCTGCGGTCCACTCCCTGCCGTCGGTGCGCGGGTGGTTCGCGTTCGCGCTGTCGACGAGGGTCTGGATGGTCGGGGTGTCCGGGGTGTCGTGCACCTCGGCGGCCGGAAGCGCCGTCCAGTCGATGACGGGAGGGACCAGGGTCGTGAATGCCTCGACGTTGGCGGCGTACCCGCCCGCCGAACGCACGAAGGTGTCTTCGCCGATGGGGGTGGGGTGCAGGAACTCTTCGCTCCGGGATCCGCCCATCGCACCGGCATCCGCCTTGACGATGACGTACTCGAGGCCGAGACGGGTGAAGATGCGCTCGTAGGCGTCGCGCTGGGCCTGGTAGCTCAGGTCGAGGCCGGCGTCGGTGTAGTCGAAGGAGTACGCGTCCTTCATCGTGAACTCGCGGCCGCGGAGGAGGCCGGCGCGGGGACGGGCCTCGTCGCGGTACTTGTCCTGGATCTGGTAGATCGACAGGGGCAGGTCCTTGTAGCTGTTGTAGAGGTCCTTGACGAGCAGCGTGAAGACCTCCTCGTGGGTCGGCGCGAGCAGGAGGTCGCTGCCCTTGCGGTCCTGGAGGCGGAAGAGGCCCTCGCCGTACTCGTCCCAGCGGCCGGTGACCTCGTAGGGTTCGCGCGGGAGCAGGGCGGGGAAGTGCACCTCGAAGGCACCGGCCTCGGCCATCTCCTCGCGGACGATGGTCTCGATCTTGTTCTTGACGCGGAGGCCGATCGGGAGCCAGGCGAAGATGCCGGGGGCCTGGCGGCGGATGTAACCGGCCCGGACGAGGAGTCGGTGACTGGTGACCTCGGCATCCGAGGGGTCTTCGCGAAGGGTACGGAGGAAATAAGACGACAGACGTGTAGGCACCCCCCTACTTTACGGCGCGCGCCGGACACGACTGTTGCCGTTGCGGACAACCGTGGCCGGCAGAGCAGGCTCAGTTGTCCGCAACGGCAACAGTTTCCGCGGGAATGCGGCGGTTGCGGCGGGTCGCGCTACCGCGAGATGGTGACCACGGGGACGCCGAGGGAGTCCTCGGACGGCGGCATCTCTGCGGCGAGGCGGTTGGCCTCCTCGATCAGGGTCGCGACGATCTCGGACTCCGGCACGGTCTTGATGACCTCGCCGCGCACGAAGATCTGGCCCTTGCCGTTGCCGGATGCGACGCCGAGGTCGGCGTCGCGGGCCTCGCCCGGTCCGTTGACGACGCAGCCCATCACGGCGACGCGCAAAGGAACGGTCATGCCCTCGAGGCCGTCGGTGACGTCGTTCGCGAGCTTGTAGACATCCACCTGGGCGCGGCCGCAACTCGGGCAGGAGACGATCTCGAGCTTGCGTTCGCGGAGGTTGAGCGACTGGAGGATCTGCAGGCCGACCTTGACCTCTTCGGCGGGAGGGGCGCTGAGCGACACGCGGATGGTGTCGCCGATGCCCTCGCCGAGCAGGATGCCGAAGGCCGTCGCGCTCTTTATGGTGCCCTGGAAGGAGGGGCCGGCCTCGGTGACACCCAGGTGCAGGGGCCAGTCGCCGCGCTCGGCGAGGAGGCGGTACGCCTTGACCATGATCACGGGGTCGTTGTGCTTGACCGAGATCTTGAAGTCGTGGAAGTCGTGTTCCTCGAAGAGGCTCGCCTCCCAGACGGCGCTCTCGACGAGCGCCTCAGGGGTGGCCTTGCCGTACTTCTGCATGATGCTCGGCTCGAGGGAGCCGGCGTTGACGCCGATCCGGATCGAGACGCCGGCGGCCTTGGCCGCCGCCGCGATCTTGCCGACCTGGTCGTCGAACTTGCGGATGTTGCCCGGGTTGACCCGCACGCCGGCGCAGCCCGCGTCGATCGCCGCGAACACGTAACTCGGCTGGAAGTGGATGTCCGCGATCACGGGGATCTGGCTCTTCTTCGCGATGATCGGCAGGGCCTCTGCGTCGTCACGGCTCGGGACGGCGACACGCACGATATCGCATCCGCTCGCCGTGAGTTCGGCGATCTGCTGCAGGGTGCCGTTGATGTTGGTGGTCGGGGTCGTCGTCATCGACTGGACGCTCACACGGGCGTCACCGCCGACGAGGACCTTGCCGACCTTGATCTGCCGGCTCTTGCGCCGGGGAGCGAGGATTTCAGGTACTTTGGGCATTCCCAAATTGATTGCAGCCACGCGAATATCTTAGGTGCCCTGACTGGGCGGATGCCCGGCCCAGGCGATTTCCGCACCGGGCCGGCCGTTGCGCGCCGGCTCCGCCGCTACGCGACAGGCGTGCCTGCAGCAAAGCGGCGCAAGTGGCGCGCTCGCCCGGAGGAGCCGGGAACCGGTCGCG
>NZ_JASJVF010000221.1:0-5460 GCF_035019805.1 Cryobacterium sp. 10I1 | reverse complement strand
GCCGGTGCCGGCCCCGGTGGAGGTCGGAGCGTTGGTGTCTGACATGGTCAGTCGGCCTTTCGGGCTAGTTCGTCCGCGACGATGTCGGGGAGGACGGTGACGAGGTGTTCGTGCCAGGCGATCTCGGCGCGCAGGCGGGCTGCCTTGTGCTGCATGACAAAACTCTCGCTGGCGGTGAGATAGGGGAGGGCGTGCGCCGTGGTGGCTTCGGAATCGGTGAGCATGGCGCGCAGGGCGAGCAGGCGTGCCTCGATCATCAGGGGGAGTTCATCGAGGCGGTCGGGGTCGAGCCGGGTCATCGCGAGGTCGAACGGGTCGGGCTTGAGCACGATCGTGCGCAACCCCTCGAGCCGGAGCGCGGCGAGGTCCCGGCGCCCGGCATCCGAAATCTCGTAGACCTGTCGCTCGGGGTAGTGGCCCTCGCGCTCGACGTGGGCCACGCTGATCAGCCCCTCGGTCGCGAGGCGTTTGATCGCCCCGTACACCGCGCCGACGGAGATGTCCGTCCACATGTGCACGTGCTCCTCCTCGGCGAGCAGGCGGAGCTGGTGGCCGTGCATCGGTCCGCGCTCGGCGAGGGAGCCGAGAATGAACAGGCGAATCGATGACATGCGTTTACTCTCGCACGAGTAGTCATGCGAGTCAAGGCCGAGGGTGATCGCATTCACCAAGCGGATGCCCGCCCTGCGCACAGCAGAAAACCCCCACTCTCGCGAGTGGGGGTTTTCCGTTTCTGTGTTTTGCTGTCGGGGTAACAGGATTTGAACCTGCGACCTCGTCGTCCCGAACGACGCGCGCTACCAAGCTGCGCCATACCCCGATGGCCCGTAAGCCGTGTCAAGTATAACCCCATGCACATGGATGCTCGGTGCAGCCCCCGAACGGATCCCGTGAGCGCCGCCTACGACGAGGCGGTCAGGGTCAGCAGGGTCGCCTCGGGCGGGCAGGCGAAGCGCACCGGGGCGTAGATCGACGTGCCGAGGCCGGCCGAAACGTTGAGGTATGCGCTGCGGAGTCCGGATCCCCAGAGGCTGAGCCCCTTGACCTGAGACCGCGGAATGTCGCAGTTCGTGACGAGGGCGCCGAAGCCGGGCACGCAGACCTGGCCGCCGTGGGTGTGCCCCGCGAGGATCAGTTGCGCGCCGTGGTTCACGAACGAGGTGAGCACCCGGCGGTACGGCGCGTGCGCGACGCCGATCGTGACCGTCGGCCGTGGCTCGCGGTGCTCCGCGGAGTCCGGCCAGGTCTCGTCGCCGAGCGGGTCGTCACCGCGGAGGTCGTCGACGGCCCGGGTGATCAGGTCGAGGCGATCGCGTCCGATGTGCGGGTCGTCCACGCCGAAGAGCTCGAGGTGGGTGCCGTTGATGTCGAGAGCCTCCGCGGCATTGTTGATGTCGTTCCAGCCGAGATTCGCGAAGATCCCGTGCAGACGGTCGGTGTCGAGCCGGTTCTGCGGGGCGGCCTTGAGCAGCGACGGTCCGCCGAAGTACCGGAACGGATTCTTCAGCTGCGGTCCCCAGAAATCGTTGGAACCGTTGACGAAGATCCCGGGGATCCCCGCGAACGGCTCGAGCGTGTACGCGAGGGCGTCGAAGGCATCCGTGTGGCCGAGGTTGTCTCCGGTGTCGACGACGAGGTCGGGCTTCAGCGCGGCGAGGCTGCGCACCCACTCCTGTTTGTCCTTCTGCCAGGGCGCGAGGTGCAGGTCCGAGATGTGCAGCACACGGATCGGTTTCGAGCCTGGGGCGAGCACGGGCACGGATGCCTCACGCAGGGTGAACATCCGACGTTCGAGCAGAGATCCCCAGGCGAACGCGCCGGCACCGGCCGCGGCTAGCGCGCCCGTGCCGACGAGGAGGGCCTTGGCCCCGGTGCCGAGGGTACTCATCCGCCCGCCTTGCCGTTGCCGTTGGTGGCGGCGAGCCTTCCGATCACGATCGTGATGGTGTCACCGGGCTTGGCTCCGCCACCGGCCGCCGGGGACATCGAGATGACCTTGCCCACCTGTGTCGGATCGGTGGTGTCGCCGTCCGTCTTCGCGACGGCGAACTTGCCGAGCGTCGATCGAGCCTCACCCTCACTCTTGCCCACGACGTCGGGCACGACGATCTGCGAGGCGTTGCTGGTGTACACGGTCACGCTCGAGCCGCGGCTCGTGCTTGTTGCTCCTGCCGGGTCGGTCTTGGCGACAGTGCCGCCCGGGAGCTCCGAGTCAATCGGGCCGCCGTCGACGAACAGGAAGCCGGCCGCCTCAAGGGTGGACTGGGCCTCACTGATGCTCTTGCCGCGGAGGTCCGGGATGGGGATCTGAACCGCATTGACGATCGTTCCGGTCGCGGCGGGGAACGCGTCTCCGCCGTACTTGGCGTTGGCGACGCTCATGATGACCGGCCACATCCGGTGCCGGGCGGTGGCCGCCTGGCCGCTCGCGAAGGTGGTGTTGCGCTGGTCCTTGTCGCCGGTGACGCTCATCACTCCGACGATGGTCGCGACCTTGCTGCTTGCGCCGCCCATCCAGGTGTCCTTGTTGCCGTCGGTGGTACCGGTCTTACCGATCATCGGGACCTTCGGGCTCGTGGCCGCGTTCGAGGCGGCGGCAGTTCCCCCCGATCCCATGACCTGCTGCATGGCGGTCGTCATGCCGGCCGCGACGTTGGGGTCGACTGACTGGTGGCAGTCGCTTGTCGGCGCCGGGAGTGTGGCTCCGTCGGAGCCGGTGATGTGGTCGATCACGATCGGGCTGCAGGTGGCGCCCTTGTTGGCGATGCCGGCGAAGGCGACCGCCATGCTCAGGGGCGCGACCTCGTTGGTGCCGAGCACCGCTGAGGCACCCTGCTCGAGCGGGGCACCGTCGGCGCGCGTGACGTCGAAGGCCTCGGCGGTCTTGCGGATGGCACACAGGTCGAGTTTCTTCGCCATGCCGATGAAACCGGTGTTGATGGACCCGATCGTCGACTGCAGCGCACTGTAGTTGGCGCCGGTCTCGGACGACGAGTCGTTCTTCGGGTTGTAGCCGGGGAAGCTCACGGTGCCGCCGGTCGCGCAGCTGTCCCGGAAGGGGCCCCAGTTCGACTTGATACGGGAGTCGACCCGCTCATTGAGCGAGTGACCCTCGGTCAACCACTCGGCGAGGGTGAACACCTTGTACATCGATCCGGGCTGGAACCCGTGCGAACCGCCCTGGTCGACGTTGGTGTTGTAATTGATCCCCGTGTAGTTCGCGCCGGTGGCTTGCACGGCCGGGTCCTGGCTGTAGTCCTTGTTCTGCGCCATGGCGAGAACCTTCCCGGTGCCCACACCGACGCTCACGGCCACTCCGCCGACGTCCCAGCCGGGGAAGGTGTCGGGGACGTTGGCCTTCATCGTCGCCTCAGCAGCCTGCTGGAGGTCCAAGTCGAGGGTCGTGTAGACGTTGAACCCACCACGCCGGAAGTTGGCCATCCGGGTGGTGTCGTCGGCGCCGAAGACCGGGTTGTTCTGCAGAGTACTTACGACGAGGTCGCAGAAGTACGCGCTGCCGCCGGCGGTCTGGCAGCCGGTCGAGGGTTCGTGGATGCTGGGCTCGATGGCCGACGCGATCGCGGCATCGTGGTCGGCCTGGTTGATCTTGCCGTACTTGAGCATCTGGTCGAGGATGTAGTCGCGGCGGTCCTTGTTCGCGGCGTAGCCGTTCGCGGCGCCGTTGGTCGCGCTGTCCGGCTGGTCGAGCTGGAACTTGACCGGGTTGTTCACGATCGCGACCAGGCTCGCGGCCTGCGGGAGCGTCAGCGTCGCCGCCGTCGCGCCGAAGTAGTACTCCGCGGCCGATTCGATGCCGTAGACGGTGCCGCCGAAGCCGGTGATGTTCAGGTACTGGCGGAGGATGTCGTCCTTCGCGTACTTCTTCTCCACGCCGATCGCGAGGCGCATCTCCTTGAGCTTGCGGTCGGGAGTGGTCGCGGTGGCCGCGTCATAACAGTCCGACTTCTTCTGCGCATCCGTGAGCACTTCGCACTTCTGCACGAGCACGTTCTTCACGTACTGCTGGGTGATGGAGGAACCACCGCGAGTGCCGCCGCCCGCGAGGGTCGAGACGAGGCCGCCGACGGTGCCCTGCAGGTCGACGCCGCCGTGGTCGTAGAACCGGGGGTCTTCACCGGAGGTCGCGGCGTCCTTGACGAACTGGTTGATCGCATCCGAGGCGACCTCGACGCGGTTCTGGTCGTAGAACGAGGTCAGGAGGTAGGGGGCGCCGGTGCTCGTGGTCGCGTAGATGTTGCTCTTCTGCGAGAGCTGGTCGATCTTCAGGTAGTCGGGCAGGTTCTCGAAGACGTTGATCGTGTTCGTGGCAGCCATGCCCGACAAAGCGAGAGCGGGAGTGACCGCGGCCGTCACGAGAACACCGACGATTGCACTCATTCCAACGAAACCCAGGAGACCGCCCAGGGAGCCGCTGACCGTTCGATTTTTGGCAGACATACAATTGAGCGTAAGGGACAAATCTGTAAAACCGCCTGAATCGGAGTCTTATGCCTGCCTGGGAGTACCTCACCACCCCGCTGATGATCCACAACACCGCCGCCATCCTGAACAGCTGGGGATCGGACGGCTGGGAGCTCGTCCAGGTCGTGCCGGGACCGGAGGGCGGCCTCGTCGCATACCTCAAGCGTCCCGTCGTGAAGGAGGCCTGATCGTGTCGATCATTGATGCGCGTCTCGCCGAACTGGGAATCGACCTGCCGAGTGTGGTTCCCCCGGTGGCGTCCTACGTTCCCGCTGTCGTCTCTGGCAACCTCGTCTTCACCTCCGGCCAGCTGCCGATGGTGTCCGGCGTGCTGCCGGAGACCGGAAAGGTCGGCGACGGCCACGGTCTCGTGCCCGCCGCGGACGCCCAGGAGTACGCCCGCCTGTGCGCGCTCAACGCCCTCGCCGCGATCAAGGCCGTGATCGGGTCGCTCGACCGCATCACGCAGGTGGTCAAGGTCACCGGGTTCGTCGCATCCGACCCCGGGTTCACCGGCCAGCCCGGCGTCGTCAACGGGGCGTCGCAGGTGCTCGGCGAGATCTTCGGCGACCGCGGCGTGCACGCCCGGTCGGCAGTCGGCGTCGCCGTGCTGCCGCTCGACTCGCCCGTCGAGGTGGAGCTCATCGTCTCGTTCGCTTAGGCGCTCGCGCGCTCGTTCTCGGGCACGGGAGAGGTGGGGGCGGCGGATGCCGCGGCATCCGTTCGCCTGCCGCCGCGCCTCCGTAGCGCACCGGCCGTCTCGCTCGCCCACCGGCCCGTCCAATTCGCGAGGCGTTGCGAGGGCAGCTCGACCCACAGGTACATCAGCTGCGCGAGCGCGAGGCTGAGCGGCACAGAGACGAGCGCGCCGAGCCACCAGCGGCCAGGGCCGAACATCGTGCCGAAGGCGACGACGACCGGGAAGTGCACGAGGTACAGGCTGAAGCTCACCTGGCCGAGCCAGACCAGCGCCCGCTC
>NZ_JASJVF010000220.1:0-5494 GCF_035019805.1 Cryobacterium sp. 10I1 | reverse complement strand
CCTCGGCGGCCCGCTCGGCCGCGGCATCCAGCACTGGCCGTGGATCAGCCTGCACGACGAGGCCGCCGCGATCGTGCACCTGCTCGGCTCCACCCTCAGCGGCCCGGTCAACCTCGTCGGACCGGCCCCGACCTCGGCGAACGACGTGATCCGGGCCGTCACGGTCGCCCTGCACCGCCCGTTCCTCCTGCCGGTGCCGGAGTTCGCGCTGACATTCGCGCTCCGTGACGCCGCCCGCCAGCTGCTCCTCGCCGACCAACGGGTGAGCAGCGCCCTGCTGCAGGGCGACGGCTTCGTGTTCCGGCACGGCACGGTCGCCGAGGCCGTCGACGCGATGCTCGCCGAGGCGTGACCCGGCTGCGCGGCTCCACCGAGTGATGTCGCCGCCACGCCCCACCCTCATCCGGGGTGATATTGCCTCGTTTTCCGCTACGCTGAGGCACAGGTCGCACCATCGTCGAGGGAGGCCGTCAGGCCAGACGTCGGGGGTAGCAGGTGCAGGTTTCCAGAGCACGCGGCTCCCGATCCCGTGTTCGACGGGTGGCCGCAGTGCTTGCCATGGTTCTGGCGCTGGCGCTTCCCCTGGCCACGCCGGCAACGGCCGCACGGGCCACCCCCACAACCTCGGCCACCGCCACCGCTACGGCCACGGAATCGGCAACGGCAACGGCAACGCCGGAACCTGCGCCGACGCCCGCCGTGACGGTGACGCCGGCGCCCGCGACGGACGGCGCTCCCGTCAGCCTCGAGCCGACCGCCGGAGCGTACTTCGGGTCGATCCTCGACTGGAGCGGTGACAGCGCCACCGAGCAGGCGTCCCGCCTCGGCTCCCCGAGCGCTTTCTACGAGCACTCCGTCTCGATGCCGATGTCCGACGCCGACACGAGCTACAGCGCCCAATTCCTGCAGAAGACGAACGGTGCCGGCTCCCTCCCGTTACTCACCATCCGACCGACGACGAGCCTTCTGGCGATCACTGCGGATGCCGCGACGCGGCTGGTCGACGGCATCGCGGCCGCGCGGGGCACCAGCACCGCCCCGCTGTACCTGCGCTTCGCCCCCGACATGAACAGCACCTGGGTGTCCTGGGGACAGCAGCCCTCCGCATACCGCCAGGCCTTCGCCGCCGTCGCCGACGTCGTGCACCGCCGTCTGCCCGGGGCCGTGATGGTGTGGTCGCCGAACTGGGGAGGCGGGTATCCGTTCACCGGGACCCGGGCCGCGGACACCGACACGCTCCGCGAGCTCGACACCAACCGGGACGGCTCCGTCGACGGCGGCGACGACGCGTACGCCCCCTACTATCCCGGCGCCGTCGCCGACTGGGTGGGGCTCTCGGTGTACCACGACGACACCGCGGGAGGCGACGCCCGCAACACCGTTCCGCGCGACGGCGAGCTGCTCGCCCGCCTCGGCTCCCCCGCCGCAGACGCCGCAGGCGACGACGACTTCTTCGGCCGGTATTCGACGGCGACCGGCACGCCGTTCCTCTTGGAGACCGCGGCGTTCTACAGTCCCTCAGCGGGCGGCCCCGGCGAACTCGCGATCAAGCAGAACTGGTGGCGCCAGGTCTTCGCCGCCGTCGCCGACCCGCGATACGCCACGCTCAAGGCCGTGCTCTGGCAGGACACCACGGCGACCCGTGCGGTCGTCGGCGGGACCTTCGTCGACTGGAGCGTGACACTCGGCGACAACACCCGGGCCGCCTTCGCTGCCGACCTTGCCGCAAGCGACCTCACGCTCGGCCCGCTGTTCGCGCCGACGACGACGAACGAGGCCGGGGCATCTGCCACCGGACCGGGGGTGACCATCGGCGGCTGGTGGGCCTGGCTCGTGGCCGCGCTCGTGATCGCCGCAGTCACGCTGCTTTTCGCGCTCGCGGTCGCGCGGCGCGGCCGGTCGGCGCTGAGCTATGACGGCCCGACCGACCGGGACCTGCGCATCGACCTGATGCGCGGCCTCGCGATCGTGTTCGTCGTGGTCAACCACATCGGCCTGGTCTCCCTGTTCCAGGAGATCACCCAGGAGGCCATCGGAATCGTCTCCGGCGCCGAGCTGTTCGTGTTGTTCGCCGGCGTCGTGCTCGGCATGGTCTACCGGCCCAAGATCGCCATGAGCGGCATCGGCGAGGTGGTCATCCGAACCAGCCGGCGCGCCTGGAAGCTGTACTACACCGCCCTCGCCGTAGTGATCCTGATCTTCGCGGTGAGCCTGCTGCCCTTCGTCAACGCCGGCTACCTCACGACGTTCACCGACCAGGGCACCGGGGCGCGAGGCAGTTCGGCGTCGGGCCACGTCTACGACCTCTATGCCAACGCCGGGCAACTGCTGACCTACCCGGTGAACCCGCACATCCTCCTCGACCTGGCACTCCTCCGGCTCGGGCCGTGGCAGTTCAACGTGATGGGCCTGTACGTCGTGCTGCTCCTGGTCTGCCCGCTCGTGCTGTGGGCGTTGTCGAAGCGGTGGTGGGTGCCGGTGCTCGCGCTCAGCTGGGGCTTGTACCTGTTCAACGCGCTCGCGGGGGTGCGTCTGTTCCCCTCCGAGTTCGAGGACTCGTTCCCGCTGCTGACCTGGCAGGTGCTCTTCGTCACGGGAATCGTGGCCGGGTACCACCGTGTCGCCCTGCTCCGCTGGTTCGCCTCGCGGTGGGGCCTCGTGGCCGCTGCGGTGATCGTGCTGCTCGCGACAGCGTTGATGTTGTTCTCCTGGAGCAACCCGTATCTCCCCAGCGCCTTCTCCGTTCGCCTCGGACTCGTTCCTGACGCGCTCTTCCGCTCGATCTACGGCGCATTCTTCGGGCGCACCAACCTCGAGCCCGGTCGTCTCCTCAACGTGATGCTCGTGGTCGTCAGCCTCTACGCCCTGGTCAGCGCATACTGGCGTCCGATCCGGCGCGCCCTCGGCTGGTTCCTGATCCCGCTCGGGCAGGCCACCCTCTACGTCTTCATCATGCACGTGTTCTTCGCCCTGATCGCCGCCAACATCCCGGCGCTCCAGGACGGGAACGTGTGGCTGAACACCGGCGCATACGTCGTCATCCTGGCGCTCCTCTGGGTGATGGTCAGGACGAAATTCCTGTTCCGGATCGTGCCGCGATGAATCGTGCCGCGATGAGAGGGGTGCTCCGATGAGCCGGATGCTGGCACTGCGGATCGTGGTCGTGCTCACGCTCGCGCTCGGTATCAACTACGTGGCGTGGCGCTGGATGTTCTCGCTCAACTGGGACGCGTGGTGGATCGCCGTCGCCCTCGTCGCCGCCGAAACGTACAGCCTGATCGACGTCAGCCTCTTCGGCATGATGATGTGGCGCGCGTACACCCGCCCGGCACCGCCGGCGCCTCCCGCGGACGCGACCGTCGACGTGCTGATCGCCACGTACAACGAGCCGATCGACCTCGTGATGACGACGGCACTCGCCGCGCGGGAGATCACCTTCCCCCATCGCACCTGGGTGCTCGACGACGGCGCCCGGCCGGAGCTCGCAGCGGCGGCGGCGGCAGCCGGCATCGACTACCTCTCGCGGGGAACCGAATGGATCGACCGGCCGCGCCACGCGAAGGCCGGGAACGTCAACAACGCGCTGATGGAGACCCAGGGCGAATTCCTGCTCATCCTCGACGCCGACCAGATCCCCCGGCCGGAGATCCTCGACCACACCCTCGGTTACTTCACCGACGACAAGGTCGCGCTCGTGCAAACCCCGCAGGTTTTCAGCAACGTCACTGTCGAGGACCCGCTCGGCAGCCAGGCGCCCCTGTTCTACGGCCCGATCCAGCAGGGCAAGGACGGCTGGAATGCCGCCTTCTTCTGCGGATCGAACGCCGTGCTGCGCCGCGAGGCCCTGATGCACCTCGGCATTCTCGGGTACGTGCGCGAGGTGGAGGGTTCCGTGCGCACCGCGCTCCGCGACGCGAGCCGTGTGGTGCGGGGTGCCCGCCGGCATCCGGCCGCCCGCAACCCCGCGGTCGCGCACGCCCTCACGGAAGTCACCCACGCGATCAGGCAGGCGCGTGCCGCGATCCGGCGCGACGAGCCGCTCGCCGAAGTCACGTTCGTGCTGCACGAGCGGGTGGATGCCGCGGCCGCCGGCATTGTGGTCGGCGAGGTGACGTCGCTCGCGGACGACCTGCGCGAGATCAGCGAGTTGGCCGGCACACCGGACTCGCCGTACCTCCTCGACATCGATGAGACGGTCGCGAGGCTCGCCACCCGCGAGCTCTCACCGTTCAAGGCGCTCGAGGCCGTACGCTCGGCCCTCGACACGATCGCGATCGACCGCGGCCACGAGGCCCAGCCGGTGATGCCGCTCGCGACCATCTCGGTCACCGAGGACATGGCCACGTCGATGCGGCTGCACGGCCTCGGCTGGAAGAGCGTCTACCACAACGAGCTGCTCGCGGACGGGCTCGCCCCCGAAGACGTGGGCACGATGCTCACCCAGCGGCTGCGCTGGGGCCAGGGCACCATGCAGGTCTTCCTCAGGGAGAACCCGCTGCTGCAGTGGAAGATGAGCCTGCCACAGCGCCTGATGTACTTCGCCACGATGTGGAGCTACCTCTCCGGTTATGCGGCGGTCATCTATTTCGCGGCGCCGATCGTGTTCCTCGTCTTCGGGATCCTGCCGGTGTCCACCAATGCCTGGGACTTCTTCCTGAGGTTCATCCCGTTCATGATCGCCAACCAGCTCCTGTTCTTCGTGGCCGCGCGGGGTATCCCCACCTGGCGGGGCCAGCAGTACAGCCTCGCCCTGTTCCCGGTGTGGATCGACGCCTGCACCACCGCCTTCAACAACGTCGTGCTCGGCATCCCGCTCAACTTCGCCGTGACGCCGAAGACAAGGCAGGCTCACACCGGACCGCAGTGGCACCTGATCAAGCCGCAGATCACGGTGATGGTGATGCTCGTCGTCGCGATCATCGTCGGTTGTGTGCGCCTGTTCGTCAACGGCGCCGAACCGATCGGCACCGGGGTCAACATCGGCTGGGCCGTCTACGACCTCGTCGTCCTGAGCGTGTTGTTCAAGGCGGCCACCTACCAAGGCTTCACCCCTGAGGCCGCACCAGAGGAGCACCCAGAGCAATGAATTTCCGGACTGAAACGATAGCCGGCAACGTGGCGGCCATTCGCGCGGACGGCCGACTCAACATGGTCTCCGCGCCGCTGTTGCGCGAGGTGGTGTCCGCAGCGATCGCCGCGGGGACGGTGCGGATCGTCGTCGACCTGAGCGGGGTCGACTTCATGGATTCGTCAGGGCTCGGAGCCCTCATCGGCGGCCTGAAGGTCGCCAGGCAGGCCGGCGGGGACCTCCGCATCGCCGGTGCGACGCCGCAGGTCGCGCTCGTGTTCGAGCTGACCCATCTCGACCGCATCCTGCAGAACCACGCGACCGCAGAGACCGCATACCGTGACTGATTCCGACACCACCCTGGCGCTCAGCACTCCGCCCGACGATATCGACACCGTGCAGGACTTCGTCCAGCGCGTGCTCGAG
>NZ_JASJVF010000219.1:0-5512 GCF_035019805.1 Cryobacterium sp. 10I1 | reverse complement strand
TGCGCTCGATCGCCACGACGTCTTTGGCCTCTTCGACGACGCAGATCATCGCGGGATTGCGGCGCGGGTCGCGGCAGGTGCGGTCGCGGGGGCCGTCGCCCCGGTGGACGCGTCGCCCGCGCCCGGAATCGCGACGGTCGCCCAGGCGGTGACGGAGCCGGTCGGCTCGACGGGGGTGGACCGCGGTGCCGATGCCGGCTGAGCGGATGCCCGGGTCGGGGCGTTGGACCCTGCGGTGGCCGAGGGTCCGGTCGGTGATGCTGACGCGTCCGGGCGTCCGAACGGTGTGTCGGCTGCGCCGTCGCTCACCGCAGCGGCCGGCGGTGCGGCCTGCGACGCGGCGGCGGCAGGGCTCGATGTCTGTGGCTCTGGCGCGGGCGACGCACTGGGCACAGCTGACGGGCCGGCGACAGGGGTTGATTCCCCGGGCTCGGTGACCTTGGCGATGAGGCGCGGCGTGAAGCCGAGGACCGAATTGACCGCCCGTTTGAGGTAGTCGCCGACGCCCTCCCCCGGCGCGGCTGACTGCTTGAGGCCGGCGACGTCCTTCTGGCTCGGGAACGACAGCACGAGGAGGTCGCCGTCGCGGAATTCGAGCACGTTCGCCGTGTAGAGCACGAGCCACGCGCTCGTCTTGGCGGTCTGGACGGCCTCGAGGACCTCTGGCCAGGCGTCCTTGACCTGCTGGAACGTGACCGGCCCGATCGGGCGGGCCGCGGCAACGACGGCCGGCGCGACGGATGCCTGACCTGCCGGAGGGCTCGTGGGAACAGTGGAGACCGCGGGGGTCACGGGGGCCTCGGGCGCAGGCGCACCGCGATCGGCGACCGGCACGGGGCGTGCATCGGGGGCGTGCGAAGCATCCGTCGGAGACGAAACGGCGGGCGTCGCGGAGCTGGGAGCCACCGATGCGGCCGAGCTCGTATCGGCACCGCTTGTACCGACATCGCTTGCACCCACAGCGCTCGTACCAACACCGATGCGGCGCTCGAGCCGTTCGACGCGGGCGAGCGCGCCGCGGGTGGAGTCGTCGCTCGCGGGGATCAGCACGCGGGCGATCATGAGTTCGAGGTGCAGCCGGGGCGAGGTCGCGCCGGTCATCTCGGTGAGTGCGGTGTTGAGGATGTCGGCGGTGCGGGAGAGCTCGGCCGGGCCGAACTTGGCGGCCTGAACGGCCATCCGCTCGATCTCGTCTTGCGGAACCCCGCGGAGCACGGCGGACGCGCCCGCTGCGGAGGTTGCGGCGACGACGATGAGATCGCGCATGCGCTCGAGGAGGTCTTCGACGAAGCGGCGCGGGTCCTGGCCGGTCTGGATGACCCGGTCGACCGCGTCGAAGGCTGCGGCGGGGTCGCGGGCGGCGATCGCGTCGATCGACTCGTCGAGCAGGGACGCGCTCGTGTAGCCGAGGAGGGCGACCGCGCGGTCGTACTCCACGGAGTGGTCGTCGGAACCGGCCATGAGCTGGTCGAGGAGCGAGAGGGTGTCGCGGGGCGACCCGCCGCCGGCGCGGACGACGAGCGGAAGCACGCCGGGTGCGACGGCGACCTTCTCGCTCTCGCAGAGCGTCTGCACGTATTCGAGCATCGGGCCCGGCGGGACGAGCCGGAACGGGTAGTGGTGGGTGCGCGAGCGGATCGTGCCGATGACCTTCTCGGGCTCGGTCGTCGCGAAGATGAACTTCACGTGTTCCGGCGGCTCTTCGACGATCTTGAGCAGAGCGTTGAAGCCCTGCGGCGTGACCATGTGCGCCTCGTCGAGGATGAAGATCTTGTAGCGGTCGCGGGCGGGCGCGAAGATGGCGCGCTCCCGGATGTCGCGGGCGTCGTCGACGCCGTTGTGGCTCGCGGCATCGATCTCGACGACGTCGAGCGAGCCGCCACCGTCGCGGGAGAGCTCGACGCAGCTCGGGCAGACACCGCACGGGGTGTCGGTCGGGCCCTCTGCACAGTTGAGGCAGCGGGCGAGGATGCGCGCACTCGTGGTCTTGCCGCAGCCGCGGGGGCCGCTGAACAGGTACGCGTGGTTCACCCGATTCGTGCGCAGGGCCGTCATCAGGGGTTCGGTCACCTGGGACTGGCCGATCATCTCGGCAAAGGTCTCTGGCCGGTAGCGGCGATACAGGGCGGTAACCACGGATCAATCGTAGCCGGGACCGCTGACAGTCCCGCCCGGGGGCCGGGGTCCCGGGCGGAGACCGCTAGAAATCGGTGTGGCCGAGGTCGGGGCGGGAGACGAAGCGGGCCCGGGTGCTTCCGGTTCCGTGCAGGAACAGCACGAGGAACTCATTGCGCTCCCGCAGCACCGGGCCCGGAACGTACAGGGTGGTCTGCGGTCCGCGGTCCCAGAACCGCCCGAGGTTGAACCCGTTGATCCAGGCCTGGCCCTTGCCCCAGCCTGCCGTGCTGAGGAAGAGGTCGCGTCCCTGCTCTGTGTCGAACGAGCCGCGCGCGAACGCGGGTCCGCTCAGCGAGCCGACCGGGGCCTCCACGGCGACCGTGTCCGCGGCGGGCTCGGCGGCCCGGAGCGAGTCGAAGGCGAATGTCAGATCGACGTCCAGGTCGGGATCGAGATCGCGCTCGCCGCCCCCGTCGGAGCATCGCGGATGCTGGGCGAAGAGCCGGCTACCGGCTGCGGCGAATCCGTCCAGGTCGAGGGGCAGCACCTGCCAGTTCCCGAGCGGCGCCCCGTCGAGGGTCGCCGGGCCGATCAGGCCCTTGTCCTCCCCGATTCTCGGGCCGTAGTTGACCCGGCCCTGATCCTCGACGAGGAGGTCGAGCGTGGACCCCTTCGGCAGGCTGATCGACCGGTCGTGGTGGTCGCGCTGCAGAACGCCGACGGGATTGCCGTCGACGAACACCTGGGCGCGATCGCGGATCGCGCCGAAGGAGAGCAGATGTGCGCCGGGGGCCAGCCTGCTGCGGTACAGCGCGAATCCGGTGTACTGGCCGAGGGCATCCATGCTCGGCAGCCCCGGCACGGGTTCGGCGGCCGGGTCCGCCAGCTCGCGCAGAGCGTCCCAGAGCGTCACCGACTCATCGAGCTCGACCTCGAAGGCGGGCGCCGCCGGAACGGCTTCGGGCAGTTCGGCCGGCACCGGCCCGTACCGGGCGAGCACCTCGCGGAAGGCGAGGTATTTCTCCGTCACCTCCCCGCTCTCGGAGAGCGGAGCGTCGTAGTCGTAGGACGTGACCGTCGGCTGGAACACGCCCTTGTCGTTGGCGCCGTTAGTGAAGCCGAAATTGGTGCCGCCGGTGAACATGTACAGCGACACGGAAGCGCCAGTGGCGAGCAGGGCGTCGAGCTCACGGGCCGAGTCCTCCGCGGAGGTGGTGTGGTGGTGGGCTCCCCAGTGGTCGAACCAGCCGTTCCAGAATTCGGCGCACATGAGCGGCCCCGTCGGCTGGTGGCGGCGCAGGGTCGCCAGTCGTTCGGTGGCCCGCGACCCGAACGAGCCGGTCTTGTGCAGGCCGGGAAGGCTGCCGTCGGTCAGCATCTGGTCGGTGGGCTGGTCGATCGTGGTGAGCGGCACCGTGATGCCGCCGGCCCGGTTGAGGTCGACGAGCGCACGCAGGTAGTCCTTGTCGGCGCCGTATGCGCCGTATTCGTTCTCGATCTGCACGAGGATGACGGGCCCGCCCCTGTCGATCTGGCGGGACGCCACGATCGGCAGCAGCTGCCCGAAGTATTCGGCGACCGCCGCGAGGTAGAGCGGTTCGTTGCGCCGCACGCCGACGGCCGGGTCGCGGAAAAGCCAGCCGGGCAGGCCGCCGTTGTCCCACTCGGCGCAGATGAAGGGGCCCGGCCGCACGATGGCGTACATCCCCTCCGCCGCGATGAGGTCGAGGAACCTGGCCAGGTCGAGCCCGGCATCGGTGCGGAACTGCCCGCGAACCGGCGAATGCGCGTTCCACGCCACGTAGGTCTCGATCGTGTTGAGCCCCATCAGCCGGGCCTTGTGGATCCGGTCCGCCCAGTGGTCAGGATGAACCCGGAAATAGTGGATGGCGCCGGCGAGCACCCGGAACGGCGTGCCGTCCAGGAGGAAGTCGGTCTCGCCGATCGCGAAGTCGGCCACGGTCACTCCCCCGCCCGCGGCCGGCTCAGCACGGCGACCCCGGTCGCCGGGAGGGTGAGCGAGCCGGCGGCCAGGGTGCTTCCTCCGAGATCGACGGCCGTGAGGCATCCATCGAACGGGGTGAGTGCCACCGTGACCGCCTGCGCGGAATGGTTGATGTAGAAGAGGTACTCGAGGGTGTCCGTCTCACGCACGGCGAGCTGGACAGTGCCGCGCACGTCGGAGGGCAGCGGTGAGGCGATGCCGGCATCCGCGGCGAAGCGACCGACGAGGGCGACGAGGGCTTCCCTGTCGAGTACCGTCCCGACGAAGCTGGCCCGTCCGGCACCGACGGCACGGCCGGTGATGGCCGGCACGCCGGGGAACGGGCCGTCGTCGAAGCGCGCGAGCACGTCGACGTCGTTCCGCACGGTGACGTCGTGGGTGAGCAGCGTCCCTGTCGAGCCCGCGGGCAGGTCACCGGACAGCCCGACGGCCTGGCCGGCGAGCAGGCCGCCGAATTCCTCTGCGCACACGCCGAGCAGCTCACGGAAGGCACCGGGGTAGCCGCCGGGGTGGATGTGGTCGTCGGCGTCGGCGATGCCGGAGAAGACGCCGACCGTGAGGTGGCCACCACCGGTCACATAGCCGGTGAGCGCTTCCGCGAGGTCTGCCGTGACCACGTAGAGCATCGGGGCGATCACGAGGTCATAGCCGTCGAGGCCGGGTCCGTGAAGCACCGATCGGGCGGGAATGATGTCGGCCTGGAGCCCGTTCGCGAGCGCCGCGGTGTACCAGGTCATCGCCTCGGCCTTGTAGCGCAGCAGCTCGGTGGGGTGCGAGTCGAGCTCGGAGGCCCACCACGAGTCCCAGTCGAAGAGGATGCCGATGCGGGCCTGCCGGGTCCGGCTTCCCGCGACCTCGGCGAGGCCGGCGAGGTCGCCGCCGAAGCGGGCGACCCTGCGGAAGACGGTGCTGTCTTCACCCGCGTGCGGGAGCATCGCGGAGTGGAACTTCTCGGCGCCGGCCAGCGACTGTCGCCACTGGAAGAAGCAGACCGCGTCGGCGCCATGCGCGACGTGCGTGAGGCTGTCGCGGCGCAGCTGGCCGGGCGACTTCGCCTGGTTGACCGGCTGCCAGTTCACGGCGCTGGTGGAATGCTCCATCAGGAACCAGGGCGCACGATGCGCGATCTGGCCGGTCAGGTTGGCCGAGAACGACAGTTCCTCGAAGGCCTCCGGGTCTGCGACGAGCAGGTAGTGATCGTTGGAGACGATGTCGACCTCGTCGGCCCAGTCCGCGTAGTCCATGCCGCGGGTCTCCCCCATCACCATGAAGTTGGTGGTGATCGGAACCTCGGGAGTCGCCTGCCGCAGGATCTCGCGCTCGGCGACCAGGTAGTCCTTGAGTGCGTCGCTGGAGAACCGGGCGAAGTCGAGTTGCTGGGTGGGGTTC
>NZ_JASJVF010000218.1:0-5546 GCF_035019805.1 Cryobacterium sp. 10I1 | reverse complement strand
GGGAAGCGCGGGGCTGGGCTAGAGCAGGGCGCGCTCGGCGGCCTTGACCACGTTGCCGAGCAGCATGGCGCGGGTCATCGGTCCGACGCCGCGGGGGTTCGGGGAGAGGTAGCCTGCGACCTCTGCGACGTCGGGGTGCACGTCGCCGGTGAGGACGCCCTTGCCGGTGACGGGGTCGACCAGGCGGGTGATGCCGACGTCGAGAACTGCGGCGCCCGGCTTGATCCAGTCAGCCTGGACCAGGTGCGGCACACCGACCGCGGCCACGACGATGTCCGCGCGGCGGACCTCCTCCGGCAGGTCGACCGTGCGCGAGTGGGTGAGGGTGACGGTCGCGTCGAGGCCCTTGCGGGTGAAGAGCAGGCCGAGCGGCCTCCCGACGGTGAGCCCGCGGCCGATCACGACGACCTTGCGGCCGACGATCGGCACATCGTAGCGGCGTAGCAGCTCGACGATCCCGGCCGGCGTGCACGGCAGCGGCGAGCTGAGCTTGCCTTCGATGCCGAGGACGAGCCTGCCGAGGTTGGTCGGGTGCAGGCCGTCCGCGTCCTTGGCCGGGTCGATCAGTTCGAGCATGGCGTTCTCGTTGTGGCCGACGGGAAGCGGCAACTGGATGATGTAGCCGGTGACCTCGCGGCTGGAGTTCAGGTCCTTGATCGCGGCGCGGACATCCGCGGTCGTCGCCGATGCGGGCAGGTCGATGCGGATCGACTCGATGCCGACTTCGGCGCAGTCGCGGTGCTTGCCCGCGACGTACGAACGTGAACCCGGGTCATCGCCCACGAGCAGGGTGCCGAGCCCGGGAACGATCCCGTGCGCACGCAGCTCGGTGACACGGGCGATGAGTTCGGTCTTCACGGCGGACGCGGTCGCGACTCCGTCGAGGGTGATTGCCGTCATGCGTGATCCAATCGTTTGGTGCTTTCGAGCGCGGTTGACCCCCGCGTTCGCCGAACCAATTCGACGGAGTTTCTGGTCGAAAACCCCGAAAACGGGCTTCCCACGTGCGTGTTTCCCAAAAACTCCGTCGAATTCGTCAGGGGGTGGTGGTGCAGGATGCGGCGTGCGCTACTGGTGCAGGCCGGGGTACAGCGGGAAGGCCTCGGTGAGCGTCTTGACCCGGGCGCGGAGCGCCTGCACGTCGGCGCCGGGCTTGAGGGCCTCAGCGATGACGTCGGACACGACGGTGAACTCGGCGTCGCCGAAGCCGCGGGTCGCGAGGGCGGGCGTGCCGATCCGCAGGCCGCTCGTGACCATCGGCGGGCGCGGGTCGAACGGCACCGAGTTGCGGTTGACCGTGATGCCGACCTCGTGGAGGGCGTCCTCGGCCTGCTGTCCGTTGATCTCGGAGTGGCGCAGGTCGGCGAGCACGAGATGCACGTCGGTGCCGCCGGTGAGCACGTCGACGCCGGCGGCGCGCGAGTCGTCTGCCGTCAGGCGGGCGGCGAGGATGCTGGCCCCGCGCAGGGTGCGCTCCTGGCGTTCCTTGAATTCCGGCTCGGCCGCGAGCTTGAACGCGGTCGCCTTGGCGGCGATGACGTGCATGAGCGGACCGCCCTGCTGCCCGGG
The DNA here is from genome assembly GCF_035019805.1 of Cryobacterium sp. 10I1. Classification (NCBI taxonomy): domain Bacteria; kingdom Bacillati; phylum Actinomycetota; class Actinomycetes; order Micrococcales; family Microbacteriaceae; genus Cryobacterium; species Cryobacterium sp. 10I1. The sequence continues at coordinate 3,977 of NZ_JASJVF010000218.1, read as the reverse complement.
GAACACGTTCGAGTTGAGCTTCTTCGCGAGCGCGGTGTCCCGGGACAGGATGAAGCCGGACCGGGGGCCGGCGAGGGTCTTGTGCACGGTCGAGGACACGACGTCGGCGTGCGGCACCGGTGACGGGTGCAGGCCGGCGGCGACGAGCCCGGCGAAGTGCGCCATGTCGACCCAGAGCAGGGCGCCGACCTCGTCCGCGATCGCGCGGAACGCGGCGAAGTCGAGGTGGCGCGGGTATGCCGACCAGCCGGCGATGATGACCTTCGGCTTGTGCTCGAGGGCCTTGTCGCGGACGACGTCCATGTCGACGAGGAAGGTGTCCGGGTCGACGCCGTACGCGACCGGGTTGTAGAGCTTGCCGGAGAAGTTGAGCTTCATGCCGTGGGTGAGGTGGCCGCCGTGGGCGAGCTCGAGACCGAGGATGGTGTCGCCGGGCGTTGCGATCGCGGAGAGCACAGCGGCGTTCGCGGTGGCACCGGAGTGCGGCTGCACGTTCGCGTACGCTGCGCCGAAGAGGGACTTGGCCCGCGCGATCGCGAGCTCCTCTGCGACGTCGACGAACTCGCATCCGCCGTAGTAGCGACGCCCCGGGTAGCCCTCGGCGTACTTGTTGGTGAGCACGGAGCCCTGCGACTGCAGGATGGCGCGCGGCACGAAGTTCTCGCTCGCGATCATCTCGAGGTAGTCGCGCTGGCGACCCAGTTCGAGTTCGAGGACGGCGGCGATCTCGGGGTCGACGACCTCAAGCGGCTCGTTGAAGGTGGAATGCAGCGTGGTACCAGGCACAGATTCGGACACGGGTCTCCTCAGACTTGAATTAATCGTCGTGGCCCAGGCGTGCGGCCACTAACCGTGTCAGTCGCTCCCCGATGGTGACCCATCTTTCGTGCTACGCCAGTTGCGACACGCAAATCCTATCAGGCGCCGCGGTCTCCGCGCCGGTTCGCGCGTCCGAGCTCGTCGACGACGAGCAGTTCCGGCCGGAACCGGTCGGTGTCGTGCGCGACCCTGGCGATGAGGTGCGCGGCCATCGGGGCGGTGAGCGCCTGGAAGGCCACGATCGCGACCGAGAGCGTGACGGTGCCGAGGGTGAAGTTGTTGACCGCGACATCCACCGTCACGGCGATGAGGCCGAAGATCTGCGGCTTGGTCGCCGCGTGCAGCCTGCTGAGCACATCCCGGAAGCGCAGCAGGCCGACGCCGGCCGCGAGGCACATCAGGGCGGCGGAGAGCACGAGCACCGCCGTGACCACATCGCCGATCACCGCGGTCACGAGTGCTCCTTCCCGCCGAGGAAGCGGCCGACGGCGAGCGAGCCGAGCACCGCGAACAGGGCGAGCACGAGCAGCACCGGCAGGGTGTCGACGTGCCGGTTGATCGCCATCTCCGCGCCGAGCGCGCAGATCACGGTCGCGACGAGCACATCGGAGGCGATCACGCGGTCGAGGACAGACGGGCCGCGAATGATGCGGTACACCGCGCACAGTCCCCCGGCGCCGAACAGCACGGCGGCTACGATCACGACGACTCCCATCAGGTTTCCTTTCCCGTGTCGTCCAGGTTCCGGCGGTCCCTGTCGTCGTCATTCCGAGCGGATGCCGCGCGCGCGTCCCCGGCCACGGCGCCCGTTGCCGCCGCAACGGCGGCCACAGCATCGCCGAGGGCGAGTCGTTCGAGGTCTTCGCGCGAGCCGAACGCGCGCACGATGCGCCGCTCGGTCGCGAGCACGCTCACCCGGAACCGGTCGATCTGGGCGTGCGTGCGCACGTTCAGCACGTGCAGGTGGAGCGTGGAGCTCACCCGGTCGGTGTCGATGACGATCGATCCGGGCACGATCGAGGTCGCAACGGCCGTCCAGGTCAGGATGAGGTCGCTCCGGGTGCGGAGCGGCACCGCGATGATCGCGCTGTCCGGACCGGCGGGCCTCCTGAGGGGCCTGAGGGCCAGCCAGGCGACCTGCACGGACGCGCGCACGATGTCGCCGAACAGCCGCAGCAGGAACGCGAGGGCGCCTGCCGGGCTGATCCGGCCGCTCAGCTGCACGGCGGGCAGGTAGAAAACGACGGAGACGAGCGCGGCGAGCAGGGCTCCGGTCACGAGGTTGAGCCAGGAGAAGCTGCCCCAGAGCAGCATCCAGAGCAGTACGAGCCCGAGCCAGAGCGGGAGCTGGTTCAGGAGGGCGGCGCGGCGCTCCGCGCGGGTCGTCACGGTGTGCCGCCAGGGAAGACCGCGTCGACATAGTCGCTCGGGGCCTCGATATCGGCGGCGGCCCGCGCCGCGAAGTCGAAGACGGGACCCGCGAAGACCGTCAGCCCGATGGTCAGCACGAGCAGCCCGGCGGTCGCGCCGACCATGAGCCGGGAGACGGTCTTGGTCACGACCGTTCCGTCGTCGTGCGGGTCGTCGGTGAGGCGGTCGAGCATGGCCGAGTCGTAGTTCTCGACCTCGCGGCGCGGGCGCCAGAAGGCCATGTTCCACGCGCGGGCGAGGGCGTAGAGGGTCAGGAGCGAGGTGGCCGCTCCCGCCCCGATCACCGCCCACGCGAGCGGGGTGCCGAGCTGGGCCCCGGCCTGGAACAGGGCGAACTTGCCGAGGAAGCCGGAGAACGGCGGGATGCCGCCGAGGTTCATCGCGCCGATGAAGAACAGCACTGCGACGACGGGAGCGGCCTTGAGCATGCCGCCCAGCCGGGCGAGGGAAGTCGTGCCGCCGACGCGCTCGATGAGCCCGGCCGAAAGGAACAGGGTGGTCTGGACGCTGATGTGGTGCACGACGTAGAAGATCGTCGCGGCGAGGGCGAGCGGGGTGCCGATCGCGATGCCGAAGATCAGGTAGCCGATGTGGCTGACCAGGGTGAAGGACAGCAGCCTCTTGATGTCGGCCTGGGCGAGTGCGCCGAGAATGCCGATCAGCATCGTGAGCGCGGCGACGATGAGGAGCGGCACCTGGAACGGGTTGCTCGGGAAGAGCAGGGTCTGGGTGCGCAGGATCGCGTAGACGCCGACCTTGGTGAGCAGGCCCGCGAAGACCGCCGTGACCGGGGCGGGTGCGGTCGGGTAGGAATCCGGGAGCCAGAACGACAGCGGGAACACGGCGGCCTTCACCGAGAAGGCGAGGAGGAGCATCAGCCCGAGGATGCCCTGCACGTCTCCGGGCAGGGCGGGGATGCGTTCGGCGAGGAGGGCGAGGGTCACGGTCCCCGTCGCGCCGTAGATCAGGGCGATCGAGCTGAGGAAGAGGATCGACGAGACCAGGCTCACGACGATGTAGGTGACGCCGGCACGGATGCGCGCACCGGTACCACCGAGGGTGAGCAGCACATAGCTGGCCGAGAGCAGCATCTCGAAGCCGACGTAGAGGTTGAACAGGTCACCGGCGATGAAGGCGTTGAACAGCCCGGCGGCGAGCACGAGGTAGGTCGGGTGGAAGATCGAGACGGGGGTTTCCCTGTCGCCGTCGATGATGCCCTGGCCGACGGCGAAGAGCAGCACGCCGAGGAGCATCACGGCCGAGACGAGCAGCATGAGAGCCGAGAGTCGGTCCACGACGAGCACGATCCCCCACGGCGCCTGCCAGCCGCCGACGTGCACGACGGCGGGTCCCTGCTGGTCGACGAGCACGAGGAGCGTGGCGCTGATCAGGGCGACCGTGGCCAGCGAGGCGACGCCGACAGCGATCTGGGTCACGGTGCGCCGGCCGAGGGCGAGCGTGATCGCGCTGCCGAGCAGCGGGACGGCGACGACGAGGGGGACGAGGATGGTCGCAAGGTTCATCGGGCGGCATCCGTGTTCCCGGGGCGGGCGGGCGCTCCGTCGTCGTGATCGTAGTCGTCCGGGTCGTCGTGATCGTCGGGGTCGTCGTGATCGCTCGCGTCGTCGTGATCGCTCGCGTCGAGGGAGGCGCGCACGGCCGCGTCATCGTCCGCGGAGGACCGGAAGTCCTGCTCCGCGGAGGACGCGGTCTCCGCAGCGTGCTCG
>NZ_JASJVF010000217.1:0-5607 GCF_035019805.1 Cryobacterium sp. 10I1 | reverse complement strand
GGGTGACGCTGACGACGTAGGTGACGACGGAGCCGACAAGAAGGTAGGCGACCGAGAGCAGCACGGTGCGGTGGCGGGACAGGAGGAAGAGGAGGATCGCCATCGAGAGGATCCCGATCAGGCTCACGCCGATCTGCGCGCTCGGGTGGCTGATGCCGAGAACGGCGATCGAGACGAGGGCACCGACCAGGCAGGTGAGGCCGAACCAGTGCGTGGCCTGGGCCAGGGCACGCCCGACCGAGGTACCGACCAGATGGTCGGGGAGGCCTAGGGTCATTGCCGCTCCGTTCTCCGTCGATTATCGCATCCGGTGGAGTCCTTCTGGCGTGAAGGGTCGCGAATCGAGGTTCGCGTGGGCGTTGAACGTCGATCTGCGACACCTCAGCCGGGGCGGGGGCGCAGCGAGGCATCCGCTGTGCGGAGCCGCAGTTCAGAACAGGGTCGGCTGCAGCTCAGGCGGGAGCTCGCCCGCAATGAGCAACCCCGGGCCGGGCACGGGCCGGCCAGGGAACGCAGGGACGGCGGGCGCGGGGCGGGCGAGCGCGCGGGAGCGGACGCCTCCGGTGACGGGATCCTCGAGCCCGTGCTCGAGCCCATGCGCCCGGATCAGCGGCTTGATCCGGAGCGCGAGCCATTGCCGGTAGCCCTTGGGTGCGTAGGCGTTGCGACCGTAGAGCTCGTGGTAGCGGGGCACGAGGTCAGGGTGGTCCCTCGCGAGCCACTGCATGAACCAGTCGCGCACCCCCGGCCGCAGGTGCAGCGCGGTGTACATCACGTCGGAGGCCCCGGCAGCCTTCGCCTGGCGGAGGGCGTCGTCGAGGTGCGCCCGGGTGTCGGTGAGGAACGGCAGGATCGGCATCATGAACACGGAGCAGCGCAGGCCGCGCTCCCGGATGGCGGTCACCGTGGCGAGGCGCGCCGCCGTGGATGGCGTGCCCGGCTCGACTGCTGACTGCAGCTCGTCGTCGTAGATCGCGATCGAGAGGGCGAGGTCGACGGGCACGAGCGTGCTCGCCTCCACGAGCAGATCGAGGTCGCGCCGGATCAGGGTGCCTTTGGTCAGGATCGAGAGCGGGGTGCCGGAGTCGGCGAGCGCCGCGATCACGCCCGGCATCAGCCGGTAGCGACCCTCTGCACGCTGGTAGGGATCGGTGTTGGTGCCGAGCGCGACGGCGTTGCGCTCCCAGGCGGGCCTGGCGAGCTCCTTGCGGAGAACCTCGGCGACGTTGACCTTCACGATGATCTCGTTGTCGAAGTCCTTGCCGGCGTCGAGGTCGAGGTACGTGTGCGTGTTGCGGGCAAAACAGTTGTGGCTGATGACCCCGTTGGCAATGAAGTCGCCGGTCCCGGTCGTGATGTCGATCATGTCCATCGTGGTCCCCAGGTCCTCGACGGACACGACCTGAAGCAATGCCGCGGACTTCACGGCTGCACCGGCGATGGACAGCTTCCGGTCAATGGCGGGCCCTACGAGCCCGAAACCCATGAGTTTGTTGTTCTCGGTCAGGTAGGGACGTTGACCGTCCCCGCGCATGGCGCGGGTGACGAACTTCCACCCTCGCTCGGTGAGGAAGCGGTGGTCTCCGCTGGCCACGAGCTCGGTGCCGTCAGCGAGGATGACGCGGTAGCCGCGCTTCCGGGTGTCCCAGGAAGCGAGCACTGTGGTCTGCACATACCGCCGGTAGGCGCCGACGGTCTCCGTGCCCATGATCGCATCGCCAACCCTGACCTCCCAGAGTGGCTTCTGCCGTCCGTCGGCCATCAGGATGAGCGTTTCCGGGCTCAGGCAGTATGTGCACGCATGGGAGCAGCCTCGGTAGGGGTTGATCGTCCAGCCGAACGGCATGGCACTCTGGCCGGGCACCCGGTTGAGCGCGGACTTGGCCTGGATCTCGTGGAAGGTGATCCCCGCGAACTCGGGGGTGCGCACGCTCCGCACCAGGTTGTTCAGCCGGGCAAGACCGGGAAGCGCGCCCGCCTGTTCCGTCGTGAGTTCCTGCCCGCTCCACCGCATGCATACATTCGAACACACGTTCGATGCCTGCGCAAGGGTGACGCAGCATCCGCCCTCACCGATTCGACGGAGATCGTGCCCGACTCCGTCGGATCGGTCAGGGGTTGGTGATCGGTCAGGGGTTGGTGAGGTGCAGGGTCGCGGCGGTCGCGGCGAGGGAGGCTGCGGCGCGAGCGGGGTCGTCGGACAGGGTCGTGCCGAGGCTCGGGATCAGTTCGCGGAGTCGCGGTTCCCAGGCCGGGTACTGCTCGGGGAAGCAGCGCTTGAGCAGGTCGACCATGATCGGAGCCGCGGTCGATGCCCCGGGGGATGCCCCGAGCAGGCCGGCGATGCTGCCGTCGGCCGAGGTGATGACCTCGGTGCCGAATTGCAGCACGCCGCCCTCCTTCGGGTCCTTCTTCATCACCTGGACACGCTGGCCCGCGGTGATGAGCTCCCAGTCGGCCATCTTCGCCGTCGGCATGAACTCCTGCAGGGCCTTGAGCTTGGCGGTGCGGGACGCGAAGACCTCGCCGAAGAGGTACTTCATCAGGCCGACGTTGTGCCTGGCGACGGCGAGCATCGGGCCGATGTTGTGCCCACGGACAGAGAAGGGGAGGTCGAACCAGGTGCTCGACTTGAGGAACTTGGGCGTGAACCCCGCGAAGGGCCCGAACAGCAGCGAGGCCTCCCCCTCGACGTGGCGGGTGTCGAGGTGCGGGACAGACATCGGCGGGGCGCCGACGGCGGCCTTGCCGTAAACCTTGGCCTGGTGCTGGGCAACGACCGCGGGATTGGTCGTGCGCAGGAACTGGCCGCTGATCGGGAACCCGCCGAAGCCGCGTGCCTCGGGGATGCCGCTTTGCTGCAGCAGGGCGAGCGCGCCGCCGCCGGCACCCACGAACACGAAGCGGGCCTTCACAATGCTGGGGTGCCCGCCGACGAGGCGCCGGAGGTTCAGCCGCCAGGTGCCGTCCGTCAGCTTCTTCAGGCCGGTGACCTGCTGGTTGACGTGGACGCCGACACCCTTGGCTGCGAGGTCGTCGAAGAGGTAGCGGGTGAGTGCGCCGAAGTCGACATCGGTGCCCGAGGCGATCCGGGTCGCGGCGATGCGCTGGTTCTTCGGGCGGTTCTTCGTGAGCAGCGGGGTCCAGGTGCCGATGACGGCCGGGTCTTCGCTGTATTCCATCCCGTGGAAGAGCGGCTGGTCCTTGAGCGCCGCGAACCGTTTGCGCAGGTATTCGACGTTGGACTTGCCGTGCACGAACGTCATGTGCGGCGTCGAGTTGATGAACTTCGTCGGTTCGGGCAGAACGCCGTCAATGACCAGGGACGACCAGAGCTGGCGGCTGATCTGGAACTGCTCATTGATGCTCACGGCCTTGTCGGCGGTGACGCTTCCGTCGCTCGCCTGGGGCATGTAGTTGAGCTCGCACAGGGCAGCGTGACCGGTCCCCGCGTTGTTCCAGGGGTTCGAGCTCTCCTGGGCGACCTCGCCGAGGCGCTCGTAGACCTCGATACTCCAGTCGGGCTGCACCTGTTTGATCAAGGTGCCGAGAGTGGCGCTCATGACGCCGCCACCAATAAGTACGACATCAACCTGCGCCATTGGATTCACACGTTCGAGTGTAACGCCGCGCGCACGGGCGCCTGACCGCGTCCGATACCGCCGATCACCCCGGACTGGGGGCGAAATGGGACACCAAAACGGAACAAAGATCCGTCAGACGATACTCCTGCGTAACATATCTGTATAACCCCCCCGATAGGGTGGGTTCGTGCATTCGTCCGGCTCGCGTACAGGTCTCGTCCTCGGCATCATCGCCCTGGCGGTGCCCGTGCTTGCCCTCGGCACTTTCGTCAGCGCTTTCGCCCTGCAGGTACCCGGAGGTCAGACCGTGAACCCGCTGGCAACCACCTCGTTCTACGTTAATCCGTCCTCCTCGGCGGCGCAGGCCGCAGCGGATGCAGCCGAAAGGTTCGGGGCGACCTCGGCAGAGGCGACGGCGCTGGGCCGGCTCGCCGCCCAGCCCGCGGCGATCTGGCTGACGCCGGAGAAGTATCCGCTCGACACGGTCGGCGAAGAGGTCGCGACCATCACAGATGCCGCGATCAAGGACGGGAAGACAGCCGTCTTCGTTCTCTACGGAATCCCCAACCGGGACTGCGGCAACTTCTCGGCCGGCGGACTCTCGGTGCTCGAATACCCCGGCTGGGTGCAGGCGATCGCGACGAGCCTGACGTTGCGCGAGGCCGTCGTGATCCTCGAGCCCGATGCCCTCTCCCTCGCCACCCAGTGCAACAACGTCGAGGAGCGGGTGCACGAGGTGCACACCGCAGTCGACCTCCTCGCACCCACGCGCGCAACGGTCTACCTCGACGCCGGCCACTCCGAATGGATCGCCCCGTCCGCGATGGCCGGGCTGCTCAACCGCTCGGGCATCGCCTCCGTGCGCGGTTTCGCGACGAACGTGTCCAACTACATGGACTCCGCGGCCGAGCACGCGTATGCACAGCAGGTCTCCGACCTCACCAACGGCGCCCACTACGTGATCGACACCTCCCGCAACGGTGCGGGCTCGAACGGCGAGTGGTGCAATCCCCCCGGCCGCGCCCTCGGCGTCCTGCCCTCCGTCGTCTCGAACCAGGGCGCCCAGGATGCGAACCTCTGGATCAAGCAGCCGGGCGAGAGCGACGGAACCTGCAACGGCGGCCCCACGGCAGGGGACTGGTGGAACGCCCAGGCACTCGCGCTCACCAAGGCCGCCGGATGGTAAGCCCCGGTGCCGCCGGCACTCCCCTCGACAGCACACCGTTCATTGTTCGTTTTCGGTCGCAGGCCGAAGCAGCTAGGAGATAGATCATGGAAACAACGGAGAGTGAGCGGCGCGTTGCTGTCATCATCGAGGACGACGACGATATCCGTCATCTCCTCGAGGCCGTGTTGACCCAGGCCGGTTTCGACGCAATCGCGACGAGCAACGGTGTCGACGGCGTGCGCGCGGTGCGGGCGTACGACCCGATCGTCACGACCCTCGACGTGAGCATGCCGGGTATGGACGGCCTCGAGACCGCGAAGCGCATTCGCGCCTTCAGCTCGACCTACATCGTGATGCTCACCGCGCGCGACGAGGAAATCGACACCCTGCAGGGCCTGGAGGCCGGCGCAGACGACTATATGACCAAGCCGTTCCGCCCGCGCGAACTGCGCGCCAGGATCGACGCCATGATGCGTCGTCCCCGCCAGGCCCTCGTCTCACCGTCTTCGACCTATGCGGATGCCCCGTCTGCGGACGCTTCCGACGACTCCGGCTTCCCGGCAGCGCCGGCCGAGTATGCGACCTCAGAGCACGCCACCACCGACTACGCGCAGGCCGCATCCGCGCCGGAATACGCGCAGGCCCCTCCGGTCGAGTACCGGCCGGCCACAGCGGCTCCGCACTACCAGCAGCCGCCCGTTGCGCAGCCGACGACCTACCAGCAGGCCCCGCAGCAGCCGCAGGCACCGCAGTACCAGCAGGCGCCGCCCGCGCAGTACCAGCAGGCGCCACCGCAGCAGGCCGCGCCGCCCGTGCAGTATCAGCAGGCCCCACCGCCCGGATACGTCCCCGGGC
>NZ_JASJVF010000216.1:0-5670 GCF_035019805.1 Cryobacterium sp. 10I1 | reverse complement strand
CCCGAGCCAGAACGTCTGGTACGACGAGATCGACGGAAAGCCCTCCGTCGTCGCTCCCGCCCACGTCGGCCTCGGCAGCGGGTGATTCCGCGTCGTGGCCTGCCCCGTTCGCGGTCTGGTGGTAGCTCTCCAGCACGGGCCACCAGGACTCATCCACCGAGTTCTTGTCGACGAGGTACCGTTCGTACAGCTCGTCGACGAGCCACTCGTTCGCTCCGAATTCACCCGACGTTGCTTCGTCGGATCCACTACCGGTCAACTGGCTCGACACAGCCGGTTCCCACTCTCTGCGTTGAATTTTGGATATCCCCGGCCGAAAATCGCCGGTTCGGTCTGCCCGCCCAGCCTAAACCAATCGCGCATGGCTGCGGGTATCGATGCGGGGGGCTAGCGTTATTTGCATGCAGTTCTATGGAGCGATCCCCAGCCACGATCTCACGTATTCCGACGTCTTCCTGGTGCCGAGCGAATCGGCCGTCACGAGCAGGCTCGACGTCTCCCTCGCGCCCGGAGACGGGACAGGGGCCACCATCCCTGTCGTGTCCGCGAACATGAACTCGGTGACCGGTCCCCGGCTCGCCGCGTCCCTCGCACGCCGCGGCGGACTCGGCGTGCTGCCGCAGGACATGCACCTGCAGGAACTCGACGCCGCGATCCGCTGGGTGAAGGACCAGTCGACCCGTTTCGACACCCCGTTCATCTTCGGGCCGGGTGAAACGGTCGCGAGCGCCCTGCGCCAGGTGCCCCCCGTCGCCGGCCAGGGCATCGTCGTCAACGACGCCCGCGGCGCATACCTCGGCTGCATCGACGCCGCCAGGCTCGGCACCGCCCTGCCGGACGCCCAGCTCGGCGACCTGCTGCACGGCCCGCTGACGTCCCTCGACGCCGAGGACATCGACGGCCCGCGCCGCGCCTTCGACGTGATGACCGCCGCGGAACTCGACTTCGCCCCCGTGCTCCGCCACGGCGTCATGGTCGGCACCCTGAGCCGCAAGAGCGCGCTCCGCTCGACCCTCTATCAGCCCTCCGTCGACGCCCACGGGCGTCTGCTCGTCGCCGCGGCGATCGGCATCAACGGCGACGTGGCCGCGAAGGCACGCGCGCTCGTCGCCGCCGGTGTCGACGTCCTCGTCGTCGACACCGCGCACGGGCACCAGGCCGGCATGCTGCGGGCGCTCGGCATCGTCGCAGGGCTCGGCCTCGGCATCCCGATCGTCGCAGGCAACGTCGTGACCGCGGATGCCGTCAACGACCTGGTCGGGGCGGGCGCCACCATCGTGAAGGTCGGCGTCGGACCCGGCGCGATGTGCACGACCCGGATGATGACCGCCGTCGGCCGGCCGCAGTTCTCCGCCGTGCTCGAGACCGCAGCCGCCGCGCGCGAACTCGGCGCGCACGTCTGGGCGGACGGCGGGGTGCGCTACCCCAGGGACGTGGCGCTCGCACTCGCCGCCGGCGCGGCATCCGTCATGATCGGCTCGTGGTTCGCCGGCACCATCGAGGCGCCTGGCCTGCTCGACACGGATGCCTCCGGCGCGGTCTACAAGGAGAGCTGGGGCATGGCATCGACCAAGGCCGTTCAGGAACGCTTCGACAGGCTCGACCCGTACGAGCTCGCACGGAAGACCCTCTTCGCAGAGGGCATCTCGAGCTCGAAGATCTACCTCGACCCGCTCCGTCCCTCACTCGAGGACCTGCTCGACATGATCACCTCCGGTGTGCGCAGCTCGTTCAGCTACGCGGGCGCGACCAACCTCGACGAATTCCACGAGCGCTCCCTCGTCGGGATCCAGTCGGCCGCCGGCTACGAGGAGGGCAAGGCCCTCCCGGTCTCCTGGTAGCGGTCGCTTCCTGACAATCGGGTCCGGGTGTGCCACGCGCACCCGGTCCCGCACGGGACCTGCACGGTATAGTTGGATGAATAATGGACGACCCTCCTCCTGCGAATTCGCCCAGTAACCGTTCTCCCCGTGAGAACGGTTTTCCCCTTGTGACGACAGCTGCAACGACAGCGGACGCCGGGCCCCGCGATGTTTGAGTGGGTCATGCTCGGCGTCGGCATCATCCTGACCATCGGCACCGGCCTCTTCGTCGCGAGCGAGTTCTCCCTCGTGAATCTCGAGCGCAGCGACCTCGAGGCCAGGCAGGCCCGCGGAGAGACGCGGCTCGCGAAGACCATCGCGGCCCTGAAGATCACCTCGACGCACCTCTCGAGCGCCCAGCTCGGCATCACCCTGACCACGCTCCTCACCGGCTACGCTCTCGAGCCCGCGATCAGCAGCCTGCTCGCGCCGCCGCTGCTGGCTGCGGGGTTCCCGAGACTCGTCGTGCCCGTCGTCGCCTCGACGGCCGCGATCGTGATCGCGACCCTCGCCTCGATGATCATCGGCGAGCTGGTGCCGAAGAACTTCGCCCTCGCCCTGCCGATCAAGACCGCGAAGCTCGTGATCCCGTTCCAGACCCTGTTCACGACCGTGTTCCGTCCGGCCGTGACCGTGCTCAACGGCAGCGCGAACGCCGTGCTCCGGTCGATCGGGATCGAACCCAAGGAAGAGCTGTCCGGAGCGCGCACCGCAGAGGAGCTCTCCTCGCTCGTGCGGCGTTCTGCCAGTGCCGGCCTGCTCGAGAAGGACACGGCGACGCTGCTGCACCGCACCCTGCTCTTCTCCGGCCACACCGCCGCCGACGTCATGACGCCCCGCCCGCGCGTCGCGAGCATCCAGCGCAACGCCTCCGCCCAGGCCGTGATCGACCTCACCCGCCAAACCGGGTACTCGCGGTTCCCCGTCGTCGACGAGGGAGTCGACGACGTCGTCGGCATCGTGCACGTGAAGCAGGCCGTCGCCGTGCCGCGGCACCGCCGGGCGGATGTCCCGGTGTCCGCACTCCAGTCCGAGGCCGTTCGCGTGCCGGAGACCATGAAACTCGACGGCCTCCTCGTCGAACTCCGCGGCCGCGGCTACCAGATGGCCGTCGTCGTCGACGAATACGGCGGAACCGCCGGTGTCGCGACCCTCGAGGACCTCGTCGAGGAACTGGTCGGCGAGGTCGCCGACGAGCACGACCGCACCAGGGCAGGGGTCGTGCATTCGCCGGACTCCCTGACCTTCCCCGGGATGCTCCGCCCGGACGAACTCCTCGAACGCACCGGCGTCGTGGTTCCTGAGGACGGCCCGTACGAGACGGTCGCGGGTTTCGTGATGAGCGAGCTCGGCCGATTGCCCGTCGTCGGCGACGTCGTCGGCATCGCAACGGGAGAGCTCTCGGTCGAACGTCTCGACGGTCGCCGGATCGACCGCATCCGCTTCACGCCCACGTCGGAGCCGGAACCGGAGACCGAGTCCGAGCCGGGGACCACGGTCGCGGTCGCAACCGTACCGCTGGCGACGCCGGCGACGGCACCCTCTGCGCCCACCCGACCCACCGCGGCGAAGCCGAAGGAGCGCCGTCATGAGTGACTGGACAGGAATCGTCTGGCTGTTCGTGCTGCTCGCCGGAAATGCCTTCTTCGTGGCCGCCGAGTTCGCGGTCATCTCCGCGAGGCGCTCCCAGATCGAGCCGCTCGCAGCCGCCGGCCGGATGGGCGCCCGGACGGCGCTCTACGCGATGGAGCACGCGACGCTCATGCTCGCGACGACCCAGCTCGGCATCACGGTGTGCTCGCTGCTGATCCTGAACGTTTCTGAGCCGGCGATCCACCACCTGCTCGAGGCGCCGCTCGCCCTGACCGGGCTGCCGGACGAGGCGCTCACCGCGATCGCGTTCATCGTGACGCTGCTGCTCGTCTCCTACCTGCACGTCGTGTTCGGCGAGATGGTGCCGAAGAACCTGTCGTTCTCGATCCCCGACAAGGCCGTGCTCGTGCTCGCGCCGCCGCTCGTGTTCTTCGGACGCCTCGTCAAGCCCCTGATCGTGGCGCTCAACTCGACTGCCAACGGCGTCCTGAGGCTGTTCCGGGTCGAGCCCAAGCACGAGGCGAACAGCACGTACACGCTCGAGGAGGTCGCGACGATCGTGTCGGAGTCGACCAGGGAGGGCGTGCTCCGCGACGGAACCGGTGCGCTCAGCGCGACGTTCGAGTTCACCACCCGCAAGGTGCGCGACGTCGCGGTCCCGCTCGCGGACCTGATCAGCCTGCCGGAGTCCGCAAGCCCGGCCGACGTGGAGAAGGCCGTCACCAAGCACGGTTTCTCGCGCTACGTGCTCGTGACCGCCGAAGGGGAGCCGACCGGCTACGTGCACCTCAAGGACGTGATCGACCTCGACGGCGACGCGGGAATCCCCGTCACGGGCAGCACCGCCGGGAACGGCCTCGGCAGCTACGCCGATCCCATCCCGGCCAAGCGCATCCGCCAGCTCGTGTCGATCTACGAAGGCACCGACCTCGAGGACGCGCTCGCGACCATGCGCCGCTCCGGAGCACATCTCGCCCGCTCGTTCACCGCAGTCGGGGCGACGACGGGGGTGCTCTTCCTCGAGGACATCATCGAAGAGCTCGTCGGCGAAGTGCAGGACGCGACCCGGCGTCTCTGAGCGGCGTCGAGGTACCGGGTCCGACGGACGCTGCGGGCAGGCCGGGACCTCGACGGCGGGTGCTCACGGGCGTAAAATGTGCGCCGAAAGAAAGTGAGGCAGACTCATGTTGAGCCAGTTGGAAGCCTATTCGGTACTGCCGGCGAAGGACCTGAAGCGCGCGAGGGAGTTCTACCGGGACAAGCTCGGGCTCGAACCGGCGGAGGAGCACGAGCACGGGCTCGTCTACCGCACGCCGTCCGGGGCCAGGGTGCAGGTCTACGAAACCGAGAACGCCGGCACGGCCAGGAACACCGCGCTCGGCTGGATGACAGACGACCTCGAGGCCGAAATGGCCGCGCTGCGCAGCCGCGGAGTTGTCTTCGAGGAGTACGACGTGCCGGGACTCAAGACCGAGAACGGCATCGCAACGGACTCCGAGGGCAAGGCTGCCTGGTTCCGGGATTCGGAAGGGAATTTCATCTGCGTGTCCCAGTCGGTGTGAATGGCAAGACGGCGTGAAGGGCCAGGCGCCCTGAGCGCCTGGCCGGAGTGAGCGCCGGGTCGGTGGGGCGCTCAGGCCTCCGGCCAGCGGGCGCGCAGGTACTGCGGCGGCCAATAGTCGATCGTCGCCCCGAGTTCGTGGGCTGCCCGCAACGGGAAGTGCGGGTCGCGCAGGAGTTCCCTCGCGAGCATGACGGCGTCGGCCTGCCCGCTCGCGAGGATCTCCTCGGCCTGCGCCGGGGTCGTGATGAGTCCGACCGCGCTCACCGGGACATCCGCTTCGCCCTTCACGAACGCGGCGAGCGGCACCTGGTAGCCGGGACTGAGCGGGATCTGCACGCCCGTGACGTTGCCGCCGGAGGAGATGTCGAAGAAGTCGGCGCCCGCGGTGCGCGCCCAGCCGGCGACGATGGCGGTCTCCTCCGGGGTCCAGCCTCCCGGGGCCCAGTCGGTGGCCGAGAAACGCACGAAGAGCGGATGCGACGCGCCGACCGCCGCGCGGACGGCCGCGACGACCCGCAGCAGCAGCCTGGCGCGGTTCTCGAGGGAACCGCCGAACTCGTCGGTGCGGTCGTTGCTGAGCGGGGAGAGGAACTGGTGCAGCAGGTACCCGTGTGCCGCATGGATCTCGAGCACGTCGAAGCCGGCTTCGAT
>NZ_JASJVF010000215.1:0-5730 GCF_035019805.1 Cryobacterium sp. 10I1 | reverse complement strand
TGTCCGTTGAGGACCCGAGCTGAACGCCGGTGTGGTGAAGCGCCCACTTGCTGTCATAGGTGCTGCAGACCTGGCTGCCGTCGCTGAGGTTCGCGTTGAAGATCTCGCCGACCCAGAAGGTCGTCGACACGATATTGGTGTGCAGCGGGGACGTTCCGATGGCGATGGGGGGCGTCGTCGGAGTAGGCGTCGGCGTCGGCGTAGGAGTAGGCGTCGGCGTCGGCGTAGGCGTGGGCGTAGGCGTCGGAGTCGGAGTCGGGGTGGGCTTCGGCGCAGGCGTCGGAGCCGGCGTGGGCGTCGGCGTCGGCGCAGGCGTCGGCGCAGGCGTCGGAGTCGGAGTCGGAGTCGGAGTCGGAGTCGGAGTTCCGTTGTGGTGGTTCTTACGGTGTGACCACACCCCGGTCACGGCGAGCCAGCCTGACGGTGCGCTCACGGACGATGAACCGGACGACGAGCGGGACGACGAAGACGAGGAGTCGCCGGAGGCGAACGCACAGGAGGCCGTTGTGCCGACGACGATGCACAGGGCCGCCGTTGCGGCCAGGACACCGCCTGCGAGTTTGCGACGCGCGGTTGTACTACGCGGCGAGGACTTCTCGGCGCGACGAAAGAGCTGTTGCATGGAGTTTTTTGCCTTTCAAATGACCGGAACGCGCCGATCACAAATCCATCCACAGAACCTACGACACGCATTTTCGATGGGTTGACTGTAACCCATTCGAAGTACACGGCTCCGGAAAATACCCCCAGTTTTACGGCTGCGCTAGGGGCTTGACAAACAAAAAAACTGAGAGATCGCCGTAATCACGGGGAACTCACGACACATTCATAGCTGAGAAACTCTCAGGAAGGAAAACCCTCAGCGCTGTGTTTAACGGGGCGTCGGAGTCTGAGTCTGCGCCGGTGTCGGTCTCGGTGTCTGAGTCGGCGTCGGATTGGCTTCGATGAAGTCATCTCCACCGTACTTCGCATTCGCGACCGACATCACCGCCGGCCACATCCGGTGCCGGGCGGTCGCGGCCTGGCCGCTGTCGAAGTATGTGGTCCGCTGGTTCGCATCGCCGGTGAGGCTGACCACCGCGACGACGGTTGCGACCTTCGTACTCGACCCGGTCATCCAGGTGTCCTTATTGCCATCCGTCGTACCGGTCTTTCCGATCACGGGCACCTGCGGCGCCATGCCCCGGTTCGACTGCTGCCCTGTCCCGGTCGTCATGACCTTGTGCATGGCGTAGGCCATGCCCGCCGCGACCGTGGGGTTGACGGAAGCCGCGCACTCGCTGGTCGGCACGGGAACCTCAGCGCCGGTCGGGCCAACGATGCGGTCGATCACGACCGGACTGCACGTCACCCCCCTGTTCGCGATTCCCGCGAACGCGACGGCCATGCTCAACGGCGCGATCTCATTCGTGCCGATCACCGACGCAGCGCTCTGCAGGAGAGGGGTCGCATCAGCGCGGTGCATCCGGAATGCCTCAGCCGTCTTACGGATTCCGCACAGGTCGAGCTTCTTGGCCATCCCGATGTACCCGGTGTTGATCGAACCCACGGTGGCTTCGAGGGCGCTGTAGTGCGCCCCACTCTCGTTGGCGTCGTTCTTCGGGTTCCACTTCTCCTTGTCGTAGTTCTGCGGGCCGAGGCAGCTGTCCTGGAAGGTGCCCCAATTGGCCTTGCGGCGGGAATCGACGCGTTCGTAGAGAGCGTGACCTTCCGTGAGCCACTCGGCGAGGGTGAACACCTTGTACCCGGAACCCGGCTGGAAGCCACTCGAACCGCCATCGGCATAGTCGGTGTTGTAGTTGATGCTCGTGTAGTTCGCTCCCGTGGCCTCGACGACAGGATCCTGGCTGTAGTCCTTGTTCTGCACCATCGCAAGCACACGACCGGTGCCGACCTGCACGCTCGAGATGACAGCGCCGACATCCCAGCCGGGGAAGGTCGACGGTACATTCTGCTTCATCGTGGCCTCCGCGGCATTCTGAAGGTCCAGATCAATGGTTGTGTAGACGTTGTAGCCACCCCGGCGGAAGTTGAGAAGCCGGGTGTCGGCATCCGCCCCGAACGCCGGGTCGTTCCGAAGCACATGGGTCACGTAGTCGCAGAAATAGGCGCTTCCGCCCGCGGTCTGGCACCCGGTACTGGGCTCGTGGATGCTGGGTTCGACCGGTGCCGCGACCGCCGCCGCATAATCGTCCGGTCCGATCGTGCCGTACTTCAGCATCGTCCCGAGGATATAGTCCCGGCGGTCCCGGTTCGCCGCGTAGCCGTTCGCCGTACCGTTGGAGGCGCTGTTCGGGTCGTCGAGCTGGAACTTGACCGGGTTGTTGATGATGGCGACGAGGCTCGCGGCCTGCGGCAGGCTCACGGCCGCCGCCGTCGTGTTGAAGTAGTACTCGGCGGCCGCCTCGATTCCGTAGACCGTTCCTCCGAAGCCGGTGATATTGAGATACTGGCGAAGGATGTCCTTCTTGGAGTATTTCTTCTCGACGCCGATCGCGAGCCGCATCTCCTTGAGTTTGCGCTCGGCGCTCGTTCGGGTGGCCGTCGTGTAGCAGGAGTCGCGCGCCACGGGGTCGGAGAGTACCTCGCACTTCTGAACGAGGACATTCTTGACATACTGCTGAGTGATGGACGACCCGCCCTGAGTTTCCCCGCCAAGGCTCACCCTGAGTCCGGCCCTGATCGTGCCCTGCATGTCGATGCCGCCGTGTTCATAGAAGCGCGGGTCCTCACTCGAGACCGCGGCATCCGTCACAAAGGGGCTGATCGAGTCCGAGCCGACCTCGATCCGGTTCTGGTCATAGAAGGAGGCAAGCAGGTAGGGAGAGCCATCACCCCGCATCGCGTAGATGTTGCTCTTCTGGGAGAGCCTGTCGATCGACAGGAATTCCGGAAGGCTTTGGAAGGTGTTGATCGTGTCCGTCACGGCGAGTCCCGACAGCGCGACGACGGGCGTCACCGACGCGGCGATCAGGAGTCCGGCAACCCCGCTCATGGCCACAAGCCCGACCAGCCCGCCGATCACACCCCGAGGCGTGCGCCGCTCCTGGAATTCCGTCGTCCGCATCTGAACCCCCCATCACGGTTCATGGAACCCCGGCGCCGACAGAATTGCTAGGGGCGTCTCACGATCGTTATCGGAGCGATCAGGTCTGGGCAACGGATGTCGAGCTGGCCCGCCGGGGAGCTTACCTGGCGGTGAGGATCAGCGCCGGTGCTACCGGGGCCTTGGTCGCCTCGACCTGAAGGCCCACCCAGACGCTCTGCCCTGCGGGAATGGTGCTCGCCCAACCCGCTCCGGTGCACGTGATCGAGGTCCTGACCTTGACCGTGCACGTCATCCCCCACGCGTTGGTCACCGCAGTCACGGTCGGATCGGACCAGGTCACGCTCCAGGCTTTGGCACCGGTCGCACTCTTCACCTGGAAGTCGGCGACGTAGCCGGCGCCCCACGCGCTCTGCAGGTTCCACGTCGTGGTGATCGAGGCCGTGCCGGGGACGGGAATCGGAGTGGCGGTCGGAGTCGGCGTCGGAGTAGCGGTCGGCTTCGGAGTCGCCGTCGGAGTCGGCGTCGCAGTCGGAGTAGCGGTCGGCTTCGGAGTCGGTGTCGGAGTCGGAGTAGCCGTCGGAGTCGGAGTAGCGGTCGGCGTCGGCGTCGCAGTCGGCGGAACGACGATCGGAGTCCCTGCACCGAGCAGCGGCGTGAGGGCCGTGAGCTTTGCCGCCTCCGGGGTGACCCAGTCGTCCTTGACGATGCCGCCGGTGTCGCCGCTGTTCGGGTTGAACGACCAGTACGCGAAGCTCATGCCGTTGCTCGAGAGGTACGGTACGAGCTTGGCAAGCCATTTCTGGTCGGATTCGGTCGCAAGCTTCGTACCGAACTCGCCGAGCAGCACCGGTGCGATCCCGGTCTTGCTGATGTAGCCCCAGTTCTGGTCCCAGACGGTGGCGAGGTTGTCCGGGTAGTTGGCCGCGCTGAACCAATTCTGCGCGTAGACCGTCGCCGGGTAGTCGTGCGGCGAGTACACCACCTGGTTCGCGACGGAGAGGATGACAGGCTTGCCCTTGACACCGCTCAGGCCGCCACCCCACCAGGTGGATCCGCCGGTGGCCTGGTTCTCGATGCCCTCGACGAGGATCAGCAGCCGGGGGTTCACGGCGAGCACGGCGTTCCCACCGCGGGTCGCGGCCGCCTGCCAGTCGATCGCGGGGTTACCGCAGCCCCAGCATGCCTGCCCGTGCGGTTCGTTGTGCAGGTCGAAGCCGATCACGGTCGGATCATTCTTATACCGGGTGGCGAGTGCCTGCCAGTCGCTGATCCACTTGGCTTCACTGTATTGCGCCGTGTACCAGAGCTCCGATTGGGCTCCGGAATCCGGACGGTGCCGGTCGAGGATGACATTGAGTCCGGCGACCTTCGCCCGGGCGATGACCGTGTCCATCAGCCGCTGCGGGGTCAGTCCCGCGAGGGTCGGATTCACCGCGTAGTTGATCGAATTGCTGGGGGCCCCGCCGAGGCACTCGTTCGAAAACGGCAGCCGCAGGGTGTTGAATCCGAGCGACTTGATCTGCGCGAGGCCGGCGTCGAGGCCGATCGTCCAGAGTCCGTGCGGGGCGCAGTTGCTCGTCTCCATTCCGAACCAGGAGATGGCCTTGACGACATACGTCTGGTTGGCGGAGTTCTGGATCGTGCCACCCGCGGTGTGCAGCCAGCCGGACGGCGCACTGACGGAGGATGCCGCGAATGCCGCCGGCTGCGGAGCCGCCGTCACGAGGCCGCCCGTCAGGAGCAGGGCGGCAGCCACGAATGCGACCAGGCGTCCGGTGGCGCCTCCGCGCCGCGGTCGTACCGACGCCGTTGGGGAAATCTGCCTCGTGGCATAGCTGTCGCGAGCACTCATGCTGGTCCCCCAGTATTCCGCGGACGTGGTTCCCGATGGCCACCCCTCGGGGCGGCAAGATCGTCCGTTAGCCCCATCGTAGGGGTTCCCGTGTTTCGGCACGGTAACAAGCTGCGCCGGGCACAGAAAACGGGCCCCGCGACTACCGCGAGGCCCGTTCGATACTGCCGGATCGGATCAGGCGACGGCCGGAACCGCGGTCTTCTTCGAAGCGTGCGGCGTGAGGACGAAGATCGCCCAGCCGAACAGGCCGACGAGGATGCCGAGGCCCATGGCGAAGAAGGAGACGCCGAAGGCGACGATCGAGGTGAAGAGCGAGGCGCGCAGCAGCGACGCGGTCATGACCGTCGGGCGGACCTTGTCGTCCTGGGCGAGCTCGGCGTACGTCTTGCCGCCCGAGGCCTCCATGGCGTGGTGGTTAATGATGTTCGCCTGCGCGAGGGCGGAGAGGGGGTTGTCGACGGTCGTTCCGGCGAGGAACGATGCGTCGGCCGCGACAGTAATCTTCTCGCCGGCCAGCTGGCTGCTGACGGTGCCCCAGACGACGCCGCCGACGAGGAGCATAACGAGGCCGCCGATAATGCCGAGGAGGCCGATAATCCGAAGAATACGCGCCTGGCCGGAACCGGCGATCAGGGGCTGGGCAGCCGTTGTCGTAGCGGTTGTCATGAGATACCTTTCCTGGTGTCGCGCCTGTCGTGACACTCGTGTTACCCCCCAGTCTGCCAGTAATGAAAGCGCATTCATCACATTTTCTCTGCCGATTGCAACATTGGTGGTAAACGTTTGCACGGTGGCGGAGGAAAGGCGGGGGGGGGGGGGGGGGGGG
>NZ_JASJVF010000214.1:0-5732 GCF_035019805.1 Cryobacterium sp. 10I1 | reverse complement strand
TCCAAGAAGCTGTAGCGCGGGTAACGGCAGTAGCCGCCGCTCACGCCCAACAGGTTGATGCCGATGGCAGCTACCCTGTTGATTCAGTCGCGGCACTCAGGTCGAGCGGGCTGCTCGGCCTGGTGATCAGCGAGGACGCTGGCGGCATGGGGGCCGGGCCGGTCGAGTTCACGGAGGTGCTGAGCGCAATTGCGGTGGCGTGCGGCTCTACCGCGATGATCTACCTGATGCATGTCGCGGCCGCGGTGACGGTGGCATCCGCCCCGCCTGCCGCGATGCCGGAACTTCTCTCGCGGATGGCTTCGGGCGAGGTGCTCGGTACGCTCGCGTTCAGTGAGAAGGGGTCGCGATCGCACTTTTGGGCTCCCGTGTCCGAGTCGGTAGTCGACGGGGCTGGCCTTCGCTTCACGGCCTATAAAAGCTGGGTGACCTCGGCCGGGTACGCCGACGTGTACGTGATGTCGTCGAAAAGCGCGGTCGACCCGGAGACCGTCGACCTGTATGCGATCCCGGCTATAACGCCGGGTTTGGATATCGCCGGTCCGTGGAGCGGACTGGGGCTGCGCGGCAATGCGTCGAGCCCGATGACGGTAGCGATCACTATTCCGTCCAGTTATCGTCTCGGTGAGCCGGGCAGCGGGTTCGGCACGATGATGGCCACCGTGCTTCCCTGGTTCAACCTGGGCAACTCCGCAGTGTCGCTCGGGCTCTGCACCGCAGCTGTTGATGCCGCGGTCGCACACGTGACCGGTGCCCGGCTGGAGCACCTGGACCAGGCTCTGTCCGCGTTACCTACGATTCGGGCACAAATTGCGAAGATGAGCATCGCGTTGATGGCGCAGAAGTCCTACCTTGCACAGGCGGCCGCGAAAGTGGCGAGCCCCGCCGAGGATACTCCGTTGTTCGTGCTCGGGGTGAAGGCCTCCGCGAACGATGCCGCGTTGATGATCACCGAATCGGCGATGCGGGTGTGTGGCGGAGCGGCGTTCTCAAAACACCTACCTATCGAGCGGGCCTTCCGGGATGCGCGTGCGGGGTCGGTCATGGCCCCGACCGCCGACGTGCTTTACGACTTCTACGGGAAGGCTGTCACCGGCCTTCCGCTGTTCTGAGCGCCTGATGTCGAAACTCGTCGGAGCGCCCCTGCTCATTGGAGCGGTCGCTTACACGCCCAACGTTGTTCCCATCTGGGAAGGCATTCGCGAATATTTCGATGAACCGGATACGGCGATGGATTTCCTGTTGTTTTCGAACTATGGCCGCTTGGTCGACGCGCTGCAAGCGGGGATGATCGACATCGCCTGGAACACGAATCTTGCGTATGCGCGGGCTGTGCTTCAGACCGACGGGCACGTGCGGCCACTGGCCATGCGCGACACGGACGCCACATTTTCGACGGTGTTCGTCGCGGCCTCGGGAAGCGGCTGGTCCGGCCCCGGCGATATCGCGACCCGGCGCCTGGCACTCGGATCGGCAGACTCAGCGCATGCCGCGATTCTGCCCTTGCACTATCTGCGCGAAGCCGGAGTGGATGTCGATCACCTGCACATTCAGCGCTTCAACAGTGACATCGGCAAGCACGGTGACACCGGTCGCAGTGAGCTGGACGCGATCGATGCGGTGCTTGCCGGTGACGCTGATGTCGCTGCGATCGGTATCACGGTGTGGGAGAACATCGGCCGCGGCGACCTGATGCCGGGCATGCTGGAGCCGGTCTGGCAGACCGAAACCTACTCGCACTGCATGTTCACCGCCCTCGACACCTTGCCCGAGTCGGTCTACGCACCGTGGGTGGCGAAGCTGCTCGCGATGGACTGGGAGGTGCCGGCGCACCGTCGCATCCTCGAACTGGAGGGTCTGACCCGATGGGTCGAACCACACCTCGAGGGCTACAACGGATTGTTTGCGGCGATCAAGGAACAGGGCGTCGACGCCCGATGGTAATCATGGAGCTGATGCGCACCGTGGAGCAAATGGCCGAAGGCGACACGGCACAGTTTGCGGTCGCGTCGGCGAGCGAACTGGAACTCGTGCGCCGATGGTGCCAGAAAACAGGCAACACCCTCGTCAGCACTTTGATGGTCGAGCAGGACACCGGCCACGTGACCGTTTGCCGAGGCCGGCCACGCAACCCCGGCAGCATGATCCCCGCCGACCGGATGCCCGGAGCGCGGCTCTGGCTCTATACCAACTTTCACTGCAACCTGGCCTGCGACTATTGCTGCGTCGCGTCGTCGCCGAAGACCGATCCGCGTCTGCTCGGCATCGACAATATTCAGGCACTAGTCACCGAGGCCGCCGACTGGGGCGTCAAGGAGCTCTATCTCACCGGCGGCGAGCCGTTCCTACTGCCGGACATCGACGTCATCGTGCGAGCCTGCGTCGACCGGCTGCCGACCACACTACTGACCAACGGGATGCTGTTCCGCGGCCACGGGCTGCGCAAACTACAGGCGATGCCACGTCAAGGCTTCGCGCTCCAAATCAGTGTGGACTCACCCACCCCCGAGGTACACGATTCCCACCGCGGTGTCGGCAGCTGGAAACGGGCACTCGCCGGCATCCGAGTCGCACTCGACGAAGGATTCACTGTGCGGGTCGCCGCGACGATCTCGGCGCACGACGACCCGGCCCTCGATCAGCTGCACGCGCTCTTCGACGGGCTTGGGATCCCGCGAGCCGACCAGGTCATCCGCCCCATCGCGCTGCAAGGCGTCGCCGAAGAGGGGGTCGCATTCACGCGCGAATCACTGATCCCCGAGGTGACCGTGACGGCGGACGGTATCTACTGGCATCCCGTCGCCGCCCGTGACGAAAACGCGCTCGTGAGTCGCCAGATACTCCCCCTGGCTCCCGCGCTCGACCGGGTCAGCGAACTCTTCACCCAACAGTGGTCATCGGCAACGTCCGCCACATCGATGTTCGCCTGCGCCTGAAACGAAAGGAGAACACCATGACCACCACCCGCACCACCGCACCGGCACATATCAACCAGATTGATTCCGGGCGTCTCACTCGCGCGGTGCTCGCCGCCGTGCGGATCGCAGTGGGGTTGATGTGGCTACAGAATGTGAACTGGAAACGCCCGCCCGACTTCGGGCAAGCCGCGCACGACGGCCTCTACCAGTACACCGCTGACGCCGTGGAGCATCCGGTGCTCGGAGCTTTCAGCTGGCTGGTACAGAATGTCATCTTCCCCAACTTCGCGCTCTTCGGCTGGGGTGTGCTGATCGCGGAATTCTGCCTCGGCGCGTTCCTGCTCGTGGGATTCCTGACACGCTTCTGGGCGGCCATCGGCATTCTCCAGACCATCGCCATCACTCTCTCGGTGCTGAACACCCCCGGGGAGTGGCAATGGAGCTACTACCTGATGTTCGCAGCGCAATTCGTCCTCCTGGCAACCGCCGCCGGAAGGATCGCCGGCGTTGACGGACTGCTAAGACCGCGGTGGTCGCTCGGCTCAGGCCGGCCGGCTCGGATTGCAATGGCCCTCTCATGAACGCCACCACACGCACCGGTAGTACAGCGTCCACCTCAGCAATCTGGCGCACCCGCGGCCTGATCGTCGCCGGTTTCACCGCGCTCAGCTCGTTGTTCTCGCTGCTTGACTACACACCGCTACAGTTCACATCGGTCAACCTTGTGCAAGCACTCGTCCTGGTCGCACTCGGTGCCCTCGCCGCGCTCGGCTGTGCACTGCGAATGCCCGCGCTCCTGCTTACAGCCGGCGCGATCCTCATCGTCGTCGGACTGGTGCGCCTCGCCACCTACGCTGCGACTATCGGCATCATCTCCGGCTCTGTCAACGCCGCCGCCCTCATGACCGGACTCGGCACCGCCCTCACCGCCATTTGGATCACCTCACGGCCGATGCCAAAACGTGGTTGAAGACACCACGGTTGATTGGCAGGTCCAACAGGCCCATCGTCACGACCACCAGCGCACTCCGAACCTGAAACGGTGCGAGCCACGCATCCCCCCTCGAAAGCCCTTTGCGGTGAGTGGGCAGGCCCCGAACAACCCTCTACAGGGTTGCCACGCGATGCAGCATCAGCACGATCAGAAGCCACAAGCGACAGCGTTCGGAGGCGTCGGGGCCGGGCGTAGCCTGCCAAGCATGAAACGGGACGTGGACGAGGACCTGAAGGGCGCGGAGTTCCGCGAGTGCAACCTGAACAGCACCCGTCTGATCGGCGTGGTTATGCAGGGCGCCGTGATCGACGGGCTGGTGACCAACCTCGTTGTGAACGGCGTCGAAGTCATGGAGAACGTCGAGGCTGAGCTCGACCGTCCTCACCCGGTCCGCCGACTCATCAGATCGGACGACCTGGCCGACGTTCGCCGAGGGTGGCGGCAGCTGCGCACCGGCTGGGCGGCGACCGTGGCGCGCATGCGGCAGTCGCCGGGCATCGAGCACGAGCGCGTGAACGACGAGTGGTCGGCTGTGCAAACGCTGCGCCACCTGGTCTTCGTCCACGACTCGTGGTTTCGGCGCTGCTGTCTCGGGTCGACCGACCGATTCACTCCGATGGGGCTCGGCATCGACTCTGTGCCCGGCCGCGAGGAGTAGGGTCTCGACCCATCGGCGAACCCGACGCTCGACGAGGTGCTGGCGCGCCCAGAGCCCATTGTCGGGCAGGCAGTGTCGGGCAGTCACCGTCGGGCCAGAATAGGTGGTACGTGGTTAGAGACGAGGGGGGCGATGAGATCGACAGGGTTCAAGGCGACCTCGGTTCTTGCTAGCGCGGGCGGACTCCTCACCAATAGCGGAGTCGACGACGCGGTCGACGTGCTGCTTATGATTGTGGCGACCTCGGCGTCGGGCTCGAACGTTCACCCCGAGGTAGTCAACGCCGCCCGGCCCCCTCTCGCGCGTGAGGATCGGGCAATCGAGGCCGAGATCGGTCGGCCTGCCCATCGTGTGGCAGCGACATGAACACCGTGACCCTGATCGGCGACATGTCTGCCCTGCTGCATGGGGCTCGGCGATGACGGCCGTCGTGGTGATCGCCAAGGAGTGCCTGCCCGGTCGGGTGAAGACCAGGCTGCACCCGCCGCTCAGCCTCGAGCAGGCGGCGCTGCTCGCGGCGGCAAGCCTCGACGACACGCTCGCGGCCGTTCGGGCTCTCCCGGCGACGCGTCGCATCCTCGCCTTCGACGGTGTCACGCCGCCGGTCGCCGCCGACGCCTTCGAGATCCTGCCCCAGACGTCCGGCCGTCTCGACGCACGCCTCGCGGCCATCTTCGACTCCCTCGACGAACCCACCCTCCTCATCGGCATGGACACACCCCAGGTCACCACGGCGCTGCTCGAGCCAGTCTTCACCGACTGGGACGACACAACGGATGCCTGGTTCGGCCCAGCGAACGACGGCGGCTTCTGGGCGCTCGCGCTCGGCGACCCGCGCGGCCTGCTGTCGCGTCGCGTGCAGTCGAGCGGCGTGCTGTCGCGTGGCGACCTGATCCGCGGCATCCCGATGTCCCAGGACGACACCGGCGCCCGGCAGCTCGCCCGCCTGCACGAGGCCGGGCTCCGGGTGCGGCGGCTCCCACACCTCACCGACGTCGACACGGTCGCCGATGCCGACCGGGTGGCGGCCCTCGCCCCCGGGGGCCGGTTCGCGGCGAGCCTCGCCACGATGCGGCCCGCGGTGCCAGGCAGGCCCGACGCGGGGCTGACACCGAGCGGGTAGGAGCTGTCGCCGGGCCAGTGATGCATCCGACCTCGCTAG